>JBPEWW010000422.1:0-2938 GCA_052032275.1 Alteromonas sp.
CACCCAGTGCGAGGCAGATCCTCTGAATGTGCTGGGCGTTTTTTTCCATGCATTCTATGCTGTTTCACTCTGTTCGGTGATTTATGCCGTGATGCCCGCCAAATTGAAACACCGCCAGCCCTGAGCCGTCCGGTGAAAAAAGTGAACATGGAAAGAAAAATCATGGCCAAGCTGACAAATTACTTCATCCTGAGTCTGTTAATTGCAATCTCTGTCGTCACTAACGCCAGTGCAGACAATGTAGCCGACGGCCTGACTGAGATCATGACAGACACAGGCTTTAATGGCGCCATTCTCGTTCAGCGTAACGATGAACTGGTTTATGAGCACTACCGGGGCATGGCCGATGCTGATAAGGGGCAGGCGCTAGCCAGCCATCACCTGTTCAGCCCGGGCTCGGTGGGTAAAGAGTTTACTACCGTTGCACTCATGCTACTGGAACACCAGGGACGGGTGTCGTTCGACGACAAGGTGTCAGACTACTTACCCTTCCTCCCGGAATGGGGACGTGCCATTACCGTTTTTCAGCTACTGAACCATACCTCAGGGCTGCCCAAAATAAAGTGGCATGCCAACATCACCACCCAGGATGCCATTGAGCAGGTGAAAACCAGCACCAGCGAGTTCATGCCCGGTGAAGGCTATACCTATTCCAATCTGAATGTTGTTGTCAGAGCACTATTGATAGAAAAGGTGACCAATACCCGCTTCAGCCACTTTCTTCAGACCCATATTTTTGCCCCCGCTAAGATGACCGCCTCCTATGTACAGCTAACCCGTGACGAGGTTTCTGAACACAAAGTGACTGGCGACTATCCCACCTTCCTGAATGGCGTCACGATTTATGTCACGCCACGTGACTTGTTGCGCTTTGAAGACGCGCTCACCAGTGGGGTTTATATGCCCTTTGCATCACTGCAGCGCACCCTGGCGTTTAAAGGATTATCGGGTGAGCACAACCGGGCGGCATTTGATTTTGGCTCATATTATACCAATGACCGTGGCCAGCTGACGGGCTGGCAGCATGACGGCTCCAACCCGTCGCACCACACGCTCAAGTACCATGATTTTGCTCACAATCTTATGATTATTTTGATGTCCAGCGATGGCAACAAGTCTACGCTATATCAGATTAAAGATACGATCATTGAAAACCTGATAAACGCAGATGAGTGATCACCTCGGCGCTGAAGATGTTGTGCGGATGCTTGGTGAAGTAAAGCGCTGACAATAATAACCAAGAAAAAAAGGAATTTAACAAAATGAAACTCATTAAGATAACCCTGTTGATCGCGGCCGCCCTGGTGCTGATCCTGGCCCTGTCGTACGAACGAATTATCACCGGCGTGTTGTTACCCCAGTATATCGACTGGGCCTATGAGACCGATAAAAAAGGGCAGGAAATCGGTACGCCGCTCAATGAACAGGAGTTATTACTGGCCGCTGAAATCGGCGTGGTCCACCCGGAAAAAGTACGCATTATCTACGTTGATGAAGTGCCCTACCCTTACGACAACATGGCATTGAAATTTTTTGGCGAGGCGGTGGGACTTATCGGTGAAGGGATTGTTAACAATGCCCAGGTGTTCGGGTATGCCATTTATTCGCGTAAGGAATTTACCCTGGACAGACCTAAACTGGCCCATGAGCTGGTGCATGTGCTGCAAATTGAGCGCGCCAGTCTGGATAGCGTTGTCAGTCAGCATTTTTCTGATATGGCGGAATACGGCTACGACCAGGCACCGTTAGAAGTTGAGGCGGCCGCGGCTAACCTGAAATACAGTGCCAGCTGGTAGCGTGCCGTGTTGTGCCCGGCCTTACAGTTACTGTTAACGCCCCTGCGAGCGCACCATGATACGTGCAGTGTTGCGTATCGGTTTTGCCCCTGCCAGCAACGTCTGCCGGGTGACGCCGTCGCGCCGGGGCCTGACTGGAAAGATGCGTAACGTACAGCAACCATGACGGAACAAATTTCAGACATCCTGACCAACAATATGCACGAGGTCACCTTCGACGGTTATGCGCCCTATGCGGTGTTGCTCAGTGCCCCGCAGGATGACAACAATGCCCGGCATTACCGATTTACGCAAACCAGTGACAGCAGCAAACACGTGAGCTCTTCAGCGTGCTGGCGGGGCTGTATCTCGGTGTATGAACTCACACCTGCCGGTGAGCTTCACCGGGTGAAATTTGTGTATCCGGACGACGGCACGCCAAGCGCGCCGGATGACACGCACGAACGATTAACCGGTGATTTTTGGCTTGAGCTCAGAAAGGGCTTTGAAAGCGAGAAGCTCTACGTGCCGTTTCGCGACGGCAATATCGTGCTGGATATCAGCCAGTGGGTAACCGTCTGCCCGCAGCCCGTGAGCCCGCGGTGGCTCAGCGTGGTCGCCATGCGCGGTCTCTGGCTGGGCAGTGCGCTGCTGGCTCTGTATGCGGCGTTTTCATAACTCAGCCACCGGCACCAGTGATTACGATTAGGCGGGTAAGCTGTCCGCGCCGGCAGAAAGCTTCTATCTTTTCTTTACACTGTCATGAGAAGCCAAACAGGAGAGGCATGATGAAAAGTGCGAAAAAGCCCCCGGTGAATAGTGGTCAGGGAATGGGCGCAGGCATTGCGATTGGCGTGGCACTCGGCGCGGCTTACGGTGCCTCGTCGGGTGACATGGCCGCAAGCGTGGCGCTCGGGCTGGCGTTTGGGGTGGCCGGTGGCGCGATACTCGACCTGATTTACCGTAAAAAGAACAAGCAGTTACCTAAAGAGTGAGGCGTGCTAACGTACAGGACAGTATTCACCGGCTTACTGGTATAAGCATGACCGGTGCACGCCCTTCCGGGCGCTCTGGTGGTAGCGGTGCAGCAGTAGATGAGGATTAATTAAATGCGTATCAGAGAGGCCACGGCGTCAGACTTTGCGTTAATCTGGCCGCTGTTC
>JBPEWW010000423.1:0-9497 GCA_052032275.1 Alteromonas sp.
TGCTAACGTACTCAGCTGTCACAAAAAAGCCGCATTCTGATGCGGCTTTTTTTATACCCGACAGGCCTCCCCCGCACGGTCAGCGACACACCACGGTCAGACTGAACTCGTAGGTGTGCGCGTCTGAACAGGCGATAGTGTCCCGTTCAATGGCCGTGTTGTAATGGTCAGCAGCAGCATCCAGAAACCCCTCCGCCAGTGCATACAGGCCGTATTTGGAGCAGTAGCGCAGCCGCATGGCGTTATCTGTGCGGGACAGCACGGTGACGGCCGGTAGGTCGGCATCCGGATACAGCTCGCGCACCTGACTGTGGATATCGGAGTCCAGGTATTCCAGCACCTCCAGTAATGAGTCACGCCCGGACAATACCTGCCCGTGCACCTCGACCAGCCGGTTAAACAGGTAATAGCCGAAGTCATGTAGCAGCTCCTCACTGCTTTTACCGGTATTCTCTTCCAGCGCGCTGAGCACCTTTTGCATGTCAGCAAAGGGGTACGACTTATCAGCAGTAAATGAGCCGGGGCTCGCGACCCCGGCTGTTGCGAAAATCTCCTGGGCATAATCGTCAGAGACTTTCTTTTCCAGCATATGGGCCAAGGATTGAAAGACCATACCTAGCATATATCGGCTCCTGTGATAGTGCCGGCATCAAAGTGTCCGGCACCGCAGTCAGTTAGTCGCTGTCGCCGACTGGCTCAGCGTCTTTAGCGACGGGCGCGGCCACCTCAACACTGTCCACCCGCTGCAGTCCCCGGGGCAGTTTGTTGCCGCGCCGCCCCCGCTCGCCCTGGTAATGTTCCAGATCCCCCGGACTGAGTGTCATACTGCGCTTGCCCGCGACAATTTTCACCGGGCTGCCCGCCGGTACCACCGCCAATGCTTTCACGTATTCCTCACGGGACTGGGATTTGGCTGACGGAATATTAATCAGCTTATTCCCCTTGCCTTTACCCAGACTGGGCAGATCCCGCAGCGGGAACAGCAACATCCTTCCTTCATTGGACACCGCCAGACACCAGTCGGTTTCAATATGCATCACCGGTACCGGTTTTAGAATTTTGGCCGCGCTTGGTAGCGACAGGTAGGCTTTACCGGCTTTGTTTTTACTGACCATGTCGCTGAACGTGCCAACAAATCCGTAGCCCGCGTCAGAAGCCATTAAGAAGCGCTGTTCATCGGCGCCCATCAATACATGTTCAAACCGTTCCCCGGCGACCACGCTGAAACGGCCGGTCAGCGGCTCGCCCTGACTGCGCGCCGACGGCAGGGCGTGGGCATCACAGGCAAAGGTCCGGCCCGAGGAATCCATAAATACGGCCGGCTGATTACTGCGCCCGGTGGCACTGGAGCAGTAACTGTCACCGGCTTTGTAGCTCAGTGCCTGGGCATCCACATCGTGGCCCTTGGCACACCGCGCCCAGCCTTTTTCTGACAGCACCACGGTGACCGGTTCAGACGGCACCAGCTCTTTTTCAGACAAGGCTTTGGCTTCACTGCGCGCCACCAGCGGCGAGCGACGATCATCACCGTATTTTTCCGCATCGCTAAGAATTTCTTTCTTTATCAGCGTTTTGAGTCGACGTTCAGAGCCCAGCAGCTGCTGTAACTTATCCCGCTCTTCGGCCAGCTCGTCCTGCTCACCGCGGATCTTCATTTCTTCCAGCTTCGCCAGGTGACGCAGCTTTAGCTCCAGAATCGCTTCTGCCTGCGTATCGGTCAGGCTGAAGCGCTGCATTAACTCAGGCTTCGGCTTATCATAGGTACGGATGATTTCGATGACTTCGTCGATATTCAAAAACGCAATCATCAGACCTTCAAGGATATGCAGGCGGGCCAGCACTTTATCCAGGCGGTACTGCAAGCGTCGGGTGACGGTATCCTTTCGGTAGACCAGCCACTCAGACAGAATGGTTTTCAGATCCTTCACCTTCGGCCGGCCGTCCAGGCCAATCATATTCAGGTTAACCCGGTAATTCTTTTCCAGATCGGTGGTAGCGAACAGATGCTGCATCAGCTGTTCGGTGTCGACCCGGTTTGACCGGGGCGTTATCACCAGCCTGGTCGGATTTTCGTGATCTGACTCATCCCGCAAGTCGCTGACCATGGGCAGCTTTTTCGCCTGCATCTGGCTGGCTATCTGCTCCAGCACTTTTGCGCCTGACGCCTGATGCGGCAACGCCGTGACAATGATGTCGCCGGCCTCTTCCATGAACACCGCCCGCATTTTTAACGAACCCCGGCCGGTTTCATACAATTTAGCGATATCTGCGCGGGGGGTGATAATTTCGGCTTCAGTGGGATAGTCCGGGCCCTGTACAATTTCCAGCAACTCACTGAGCTCAGTGCGGCTGTTATCCAGCAACAGGGCGCAGGCGTTGGCCAGCTCGCGGACATTGTGGGGCGGGATATCAGTGGCCATCCCGACAGCAATGCCGGTTACACCGTTTAACAGAATGTGGGGCAGGCGCGCCGGCAGCACACTGGGCTCCTGCAGGGTGCCGTCAAAGTTTGGGATCCAGTCCACGGTGCCCTGGGCCACTTCGTTCAGCAGCACCTCAGAAAAACGGGACAGCCTGGCTTCTGTGTAACGCATGGCTGCGAAGGATTTGGGATCATCCGGTGCCCCCCAGTTTCCCTGACCGTCCACCAGCGGGTAGCGGTAGGAAAAGGGCTGCGCCATCAATACCATGGCTTCATAGCAGGCGGAATCGCCGTGGGGGTGGAATTTACCCAGCACATCCCCCACTGTCCGCGCAGACTTTTTATACTTGGCGCTGGCGCTCAGGCCCAGGTCAGACATAGCATAAATAATCCGCCGCTGGACCGGCTTGAGGCCGTCCGCAATATTCGGCAGCGCCCGGTCCATAATCACGTACATCGAATAGTTGAGATACGCATCCTCGGTAAACCGGCGAAGGGGCAACTGCTCGGTGCCGTCTCGGTTAATTGTTATCTGATCGCTCATGGAGTCTGTTCATATTGTTATTTGCTACTACCAATGCCAGCAGATTAGCGTCCCCGGAAAAAAGCAGGGCATAGTGACTGCGTGCGCGGCGGTCTACCAAGCGGTATGACCCACCCTGAGAAGGCACGCCCGTTGGCGCTGACCCGCTTGCTATTGTGGGGCAATCCCTGCGTGAGTGCAATACGGTGCGCGCCCGGCCACTTCACCTTTGTACATTCCGGCAAAGGGGTGGTTTAATAGCAACTTGTCCTGACTGATTTGTATACCGACAACCACCCGATGCCTGCTATCCGACTGATCCTGGTGACCCTCGTGCTGTTATGCATCACGGCCCCTGCCTGCGCGGCTCCCCCGTTAACCCTGTATAGCGGGCAGCAGGAAATCAGTTTATATAAACACTTTCGCTATCTGCCTGAAACCGGCAGTCCTTATACCATCAGCGATGTCCAACGGCGCAAAAACGACTTCATTCCCTACCCCGACGACAACCCCAATTTTGGTTTTCAGGATGAGGCTCTGTGGCTGTATGTGCCGCTCAAAAATGTCAGCAGTATTGACGACTGGGTGCTGACCATCGGCTTTAGCCAGCTGGATAATGTCGACTTCTATGTGGTGGCAAACGGTACCGTCGCCCAGAGTCACCAGGGCAAAGCGCAAAAAGAACAGTTATTCCGTGTGCCCACCATGCGTATACAACTGCCCGAGTCCACCCCGGTAGATGTGTTCGTGCGGGTGAAAAGCCATTCTTCCAGTCTGATTGTGCCGCTGATCCTGCTGCCAGAAACGCTGCACAGTTCGTCTGTGCAGTGGGACAGCATGATGTGGGGCTTGTTTTACGGCGGCCTGGTCATACTCGCAATTTACAATCTGGTGTTGTACCTGAATGTGCGTGAGCCCAGCCTGGTGGCCTATGTGGGCTATATTCTGGCCGTCATCCTGTGGCAGTTCGTGTGGGGCGGGCATGTGCACCTGCTGGTGGATGACGGCCTGCCCTCGTGGTTCGTGGGCCATACGGAGTTTATCTTCATTATCATCGGGCTAACGTCCGGTATCTTCACAATGACCTTTCTGGATACCCGCGTCCATGCGCGCCATGCCCATCCGATTGTCGCCGGCATGCTGGCGGCGCAGGTCGGTGTGGCGCTGATTTGTCTGGCCGGTCTGCTGCCGCCAGAGTGGAAAAACACCCTGGTGTATGGCGTCGGGAGCCTGGCCATTTGCAGTTATATTTATGCCGGGTTCGAGGCTTATGCTAACCGTTTTCAGCCTGCCCGTTATTTTATTTTCGCCTGGACCATGCTGGCCGCAGGTGCGCTTATTGGCATGCTAAGCCTGATGGGCGTCCTGCCCTCCAACGCTTTCACGGCCCACTGCTTCCAGGTGGGGGTGTTTCTAGAGGCCGGACTGTTTTCCCTGGCGTTAATGGAAAAGAGTCGCAGTCAGCTGCAGAGTGAAGTGGAACAGGCCACCAATGATTTGCGCAATAATATGGAGCTGATTGAAGAGCAAAATGCCCGTCTGGACATTGCCCGTAAAGATGCCATTAAAGCCAGTAATGTGAAATCCCAGTTTCTGGCCAACATGAGTCATGAAATCCGCACCCCGCTCAATGCCATTCTGGGATTTAGCCGGGAGCTGACCCTCTCCGCACTGCCCTCCGACCAACAGGAACAGGTGCGTATAATCAGTACCGCGGCCGATAATCTGCTGAGCATTGTCAATGACGTGCTCGACTTTTCTAAGATTGAAGCCGGCAAGCTGCAAATCAACAATCAACCGTTTTCGCCAAACCAGTTACTGGAAGAAATGGTCACCATCATGTCGAAAACCGCGCACGGTAAACGTCTGGAGTTCGTATTTGAGTTGCAACCGCTGCCCGAAAAGCTGATTGGGGATATCTTTCGCATTAAGCAGGTGCTGAACAACCTGCTCAGCAACGCCCTGAAATTTACCTCGTCAGGCACTATCACGCTGGACGTAACTGGTCGTGCGCTGCCCCACGGGATCCACGAACTCAATATCAAAGTGATCGACACGGGGATCGGCATTAGTCGCCAGGATCAGAAAAAACTGTTCAATGCTTTTTCACAGGTGGATGACGCGCTGAACCGCAGTTATCAGGGGACCGGGCTGGGACTGGTCATCTGTCGCGAACTGGTGCGACTGATGCGCGGTAATCTCACTCTGAAAAGCACCCCGAACGTCGGCAGCGCGTTTGAGGTGACGTTACGGACCAACCAGCTGAGTCAGAAGTATGCCCTGGGCCCACACCCCGACTGGACCGGCAAGCAGGTGGTGATTTTCGACCCTGTCCCGGCTACCCGCATGGCCAGTGCCCGGCTGATGCAGCATTTAGGGGCCGTTACCACGTCGGTGGAATCGCTGGCCTATCTGCGCACACTGGATACCCATGCCGACTACCTGATGGCGGTGACCCCGGTGACCAAAACCGAAAAGCGGGATGAGTACCTCAGCGAGCTGGTGCAGTTTTCGGCCAAGAAGCGAATTTTATGGTACTCCGGCGGTGAACCCTTTAATCAGTACCCCAGCCTGACCCAGTATTTCCATTCGCAGCTGCGCATGCCAATGACACTGTCAAAACTGGATGATTTGGTTAACCATAAGATGAAGCCGCAGCGTAACCCCATGCAGGACAAAATTGACGCGCTCCCCCGGGTCCGGATCCTGGCGGTGGACGACATGGACATGAACCTGAGGCTGCTGGATACCTGGCTCAGTGACTCGCCCATCACGCTGACCACGTCAATGAGCGGACAGGATGCCGTGAACTGTTGCCAGACCCACGAATATGATCTCATTCTGATGGATGTGCAAATGCCGGGCATGGACGGCTTGCAGGCGTCACGGGCCATCCGTCAGACCGCGCTGAACCTGGGTACGCCGATCATTGCGGTGACGGCGCATGCCTTTAAAGAGGAGCAGGAAAAACTGCTGGCCTCCGGGATGGACGACTACCTGCCCAAACCCATTGAACTGGGCACCTTACTGGACCTTATCCGGCGCTGGTGTCAGCCGGTCTCGGCCCCGGCCATGGCGCTGCCTACACTGGACTGGCAACTGGCGTTAAAACGCGCCAACCAGAATGCCAGCGCGGCGGAAGAGCTGTTGCGGGACTTCACCAATGTACTGCCGGCGGCCGTGGACGTTATCAAGCACGCCTGGGAAGATCGCAATTACACCAGTCTGAAAGCAGAAGTGCACCGGTTGCATGGGGCCTGTTGTTACACCGGCTTACCTAAACTCCAGCATTTAACCCGAGAGCTGGAAACGGCGTTAAAGCTGGGTCAGCACTTCCTGGTTGCGGAGCAGTTGCCCGGCTTTATGGTAGAGGCAGAGTCGGTGCTGGTGGCGGCCAGCGAGCACCTGGAATCGATTACCACGTCATTCGGCTGAGACTGCATTCATCCGGGCTGTCTGGCACTGCCGCATCAGGGCAGAAAACTCCGCCGGCGTGCGGTCCAGTTCCGAGGAAGAAATGAATACATCGAAGCCTAAGCGGCTGCGTAACTGCGTCATTCGATTCGCCAGCATGGCCTTGATCCCGGTGACCACCTCACCGTCACTCAGGGTAAACTGTTTATCATCGAACATGGTCTCGCTGTAGCAGCTGCCCGACGGGCAGTTAGCATCATCATTCTGAAACAACAGGGGCCGCTGCTCCATCAGCAGATGGGTCGCCAGTCGCGGTGACACGCTGCGCAGAAACGGCGTGTAATCTTTAATGCGAAAGCCAATGGCCTCTAAGTCGACATGATCCAGGCCTTTGCGTACCCGCGGACAGTCAATACGCTGCACATTGTCCCAGTCAAGGTGCCAGTTGCCGAGCCGGTGATGGTAGTGAATGGCCTGCGGTGAAATTTCAATACTGTGATCGGGCTCACGCAGCTTAAACCAGCCTATCAGCAGGGCGACAATGGAGGCACTGGTCAGAAACACCCCGGCCAGGAACAACCAGTCAGGGGCCAGGGCCAGCCAGGCTGCCGATAATACCAGGCCAGCCAGACCTATCACCACGCTGGTGATGCCGTTACGTTTCGCGCTGGCGCGAATAAAAATAGGCTCAGATTCAGTTCCAGACATACAAATACACCACCAACATGATTACCGCCCACAGCACATATGCCCGCCACCGGTGACAAACCGGGCAGGACGTCTGCCACCATCGCAGTGGGTGCCTGGGCCTGGAGTTATTGCTACGCATCTTAATCACTAGTACGAGCAGACAGGCCGCATAGATTATACCCTTGCGCCGGGATGTACCAGCCAGCGATAGTGGCCGCCCTCAGCCAGGCTGGGTGCCGGGGTCGGTTGCACAGGCCGGACCCGCCTGACGGCGACGCTGACGATGGCGGTGAAACAGTCCGACCAGAGTGGGTGTAAATACCAGCGACAACACCACGGAAAAGCCCACGCCGCCGGCCAGTACCACGGCCAGCGGCGGCCAGAAACTGCCCTCACTGAACAGCAACAGCGGAATAAGCCCACCGACGGTGGTGAAGGTGGTCGACAGTATGTGACGGCTACAGCCCATGGTTTCTTCCACAATCGCGCGGGTCGCGCCCTCCCGGGCAGCCGGGTTTGCATTAATCGCAGCAATCACCACAATTGAGCCGTTAATCGCCACGCCAATCAGGCCGGCACACCCCAGCAAGGGGTTGAACCCCACCGGTAGTCCCGAAATCCATAAGCTGGCCATGCCTAATCCCACCGACAGCACCGCCACCATGCCAATGACTGACGCCATGCGGACACTTTGGAACGTGAGAATAAGCGTGGTGAGCATGAGCACCAGCAGCACCGGCGCATAGGTGGCCAGCTGGCCCAGCGCCTGTTGTTGCTCATCCGCATCGCCGGCCATGCGGATGCGGTAGCCCGCCGGCAACTGCACATGCTGATCAATCAGGTCACGCAGCGTGTTACTGGCATCCACTGCAGGGATCCCGGGCAGCAGATACCCCTGCACCCGGTTCACCCGCTCACCGGCTAACCGGGTAATGCCGCTCAGACTGGGCATCAGCGCCAGTTCTCCCATGGCATGTAATGGCACCCAGCGGGGGGCACCTGTCGCATCCTGACTCATCACCGGCATGCCGGCCACCCCGGACAGCCCATTACGCACGCTGTCTGCAAAACGCACGCGCACCGGAATATCCTCGGTCCCCTCCAGGACTGAGCCGCCGGTACGCCCGGCCAGGCTTTCCTGCAGTTGACCGGCCAGCTGCGCGAGTGATAACGACGATAAGGTGGTGGTTTCGCTGTCGGTACGCACCGCCAGCTCAGGCTCACCAAAGGTGATGGAGGCCGTCGACTGGGTCACCCCCGGCACCTGTGCCATCAGTGCCCGGACCTGCTGACCCAGCGCATTGAGTTGCGCCAGGTCGGTGCCAATTACCTTAACTTCCAGCGGGGCATCAATAGGCGGCCCCTGTCCAAATGCCCGAACCACAATCTGCGCCTGCGGGTAGTCAGCCTCCAGCTCCTTTTGCAGCGACGCAATAAGCTGTGCCGCGGCCCCGACTGATGTCGCGGTGACCACCGCATTGGCAAAGTTAGGCGTGTTATCCCGTTTCATGATCTGGTTGTAATACACCGATGGGGCCGAACCACCCACCAGCCACGTTACCTGCTCCACCTGTGCGCGGGCCCGGATGGCCTCATCAATGTGGCTGACCACCCGGGCGGTATGCTGCAGATTGCTGCCATCGCCGGTCCATACATAGACCTCAAACTGGTCGCGATCGGCACTGGGAAAAAACACGTTGGGCAGCTTGGAGGAGAGCCAGAAGCCACTCAGACAAACCAGGATAATCACCGGCAGCACCACGGCTGGTCGCCTGATCCAGCCGGCCAGCATGGCATTAAATGCCGCCGACAGCGCCGGGACCTGGATGCCCTGCGCCCACCATCGCGTGGATAGGTCGCCGTTGCGGGGCAGGTAACGGGCCGCCAGTGCGGCAATTAATGTCAGCGATAAGAATAACGACCCGATCAGCGCCATGACTACACTGATGGCGATGGGACTGACAAAATCGCCAATGTTGCCGTTGAGCAGGAAGATGGGCATAAAGCCCAGAATGGTGGTTAACGTTGAGGCCAGCAACGGCGCAAATAAGTGCCGGACGCTCAGTGTCAGCGCCTGCAGCCGGCTGTTGTCAGGGTTTTGCAGCTTAATACGAATTTCATCGGTGATCACAATGGCGTTATCAATTAACAGTCCGATGGCAATGATCATCCCGAAAATCGACATCTGATGAATTTGTTCGTTGTAAAAACTCAGCGAAAACAACGCAAAAGACGCACACAACGGCAGGGCCAGTCCCACTATCCAGGACGCCCGCAAGCCCATAAATACCAGAATGACCAGCATCACCACCAGACAGCCCAGGATCAGGTTCTCGGTGAGGCCGGCCAGCCGCTCATTGGTATACTTATTCTGCTCAAACACCACATTGGCGGACATGGAACCTGCAAACTCGGCATTGAATGCCGTCACTGCCGCCAGCGCCTGTT
>JBPEWW010000424.1:0-3283 GCA_052032275.1 Alteromonas sp.
ATAACGGCTGACCATGGTGTAGTCTTTTCTCGGGCCGGTCACCCGCCAGCATGACTCCCACTCTGGCCACTGGCTAAAGGTATAATCCACCATATAGTGGTCATCGCCACACAGATGCTCAGCCTGTGGCATGCGCCTGGAGAAACTGTGAAAAAAGCGCCCGTCTTCAAAAAACACATCCACCTGATTGTCTAAACCTTCCGCCCAACTGTATTTGCGCTCTGCCGGCAGCTGCCTGCCATCGGGGGCGGTAACCAGCCCGATTTCCTCGTAGTTAAGCCGTGCACCACACCAGCGAAACGTCGCCTGTCCCTCAAAAACAAATACGCCGCCACTGCTTTGAATAATCTGGCGGTGCAGGTGCCACTGCCCGGCGAAGTCCTGCAGCGGACCCTTGCGTGCATGCAGCGGCTCAGTGAAATCGTTTGAAGGCAGGCTGGTGCGACTGGTTTTGCTCACGTGTCTCATCATATGCGTGTAAATTTGCCCAAACTATAAAAGCCTGACCACAGTTACGCAATCTGAAACGACCAGTGAACCGCAGCCAGACTGCCTGCACTTTATTGACATGCACAGGTTGGCTTTCCGCTAGTTACTCTCATATATGCAAACGTTTACACTTACTAGCAAGCCAATTAAGGGGTTGCTACGTACATACTCCACATTCCTACAAACCAGAGGTATTTAATGAAAACTGTCGGTTATGCCGCGCACGATGATGATGCGCATATGGTGCCCTACCACTTCGAGCGCCGGTCACTGCGTGATAACGATGTCGCCATCGAAATTCTTTACAGCGGCATCTGTCACTCTGACCTACACACCGTTAATGGCGACTGGGGGCCCCAGTCGTACCCGTTGGTGCCCGGTCATGAAATTGTTGGCAAGGTGATCGACGTCGGCCCGGATGTGCAAGACTACGAAGTGGGTCAGCACGTAGCGGTGGGCTGCATGGTAGACAGCTGTCAGGACTGCGACCAGTGTCACAATCATGAAGAACAGTACTGCCGGAATGGCATGACACCCACCTACGGCGCGCCCGATCGTATTGACGGCACCATTACCCAGGGCGGGTATTCTAAACACATTGTTGTGCGTGAGCAGTTTGTGCTGCGTGTGCCCGATGCGCTGGATTTACCTAAGACAGCACCAATTTTATGCGCCGGGATCACCACCTATTCACCGCTGCGTACCTGGGATGTTAAAGAAGGCAGCCGGGTTGGCGTGGTAGGACTCGGCGGGCTGGGACACATGGCGGTTAAACTGGCCGTGGCCATGGGCGCTGAGGTGACGGTGATCAGTCGCTCCGATGCCAAACACGAGGAGGCCAAAGCGTTAGGGGCTACAGGAATTCTGGTATCAACCGATGAAGATGCCATGCAGGAGTCTGCAAATGCCTTTGATCTCATTTTAGATACGGTACCCGTAAAGCATGACGTCACTCAGTACGCGCCCCTGCTCGACGTGGACGGCTCGCTGGTGATTGTGGGTCAGGTTGGCCCACTGGAAGAGCCCTCAACCATTCCGCTGGTCACCGGGCGTCGACGCATTGCCGGCTCCCTGATTGGCGGCATTAAAGAAACCCAGGAAGTGCTGGATTTTTGCGCCAAACACAACATTCATCCCGAGTGCAAAATTATCCGCCCTGACGAAGTGAACATGGCTTATGAGCACCTTACCAAGGGTGACATTGCTTACCGCTTTGTCATGGATATGTCGTCACTGGCGGTGGACGAGTAAGCGCAACCCGGTAAGTCGCCACAAGCCGGTGTCACCACAGTGACACCGGCTTTTTTGTTGATAGCTCCTGTCCCCCTCACGCTTGCGCAAGGCAGGCGGTCAGGTGGGTGCGCCAGAATTCAGTGGATTGACTGACGGCATTATTGCCTACGGTAATTTCACACACGCACGAGGAAGCATCGCCAGAACGCGGTAGCGGCAGCACCAGCACGCCAGTTTGCTCTGCGTAGTACACCACCTTTTTTGCCAGTGTCTCAGGCGGCATATCAATATGCAGATGAAACATCGCAGCCTGCGGCCTCGCCGGCACCAGGGTAATTGCCAGCGATGACAGGGCGTGCGCCAGAGCCTGCGTGTACGCCACATACTGCGGCATGCGGGGTAAAAATTGAGCCAGCCCCTCACGGGCCGCCAGCACTTCCATATACTGAGTAACCGGGTTTCCCCCTGCCCGCCGCGCCCAGACTTTAGCCTGCGCCACCAGCTCTGCCTTGCCCAGTAACGCCGCCCCGAATGTCCCGCCCAGGTCCTTATAAAAACTGACATACACACTATCAAACAGCGCGGCAATATCGGCCAGGGACCGTGCATAGCTGGCGGTGATTTGCCAGACACGGGCACCATCCAGATGCATCTTCACACCATGCCGGTGACACCAGTCTCTGATTGCCAGCAGCTCTTCCCAGCTGGGCAGCGCCCCGCCCAGCTCCCGCATAGGTAACTCCAGGATCACAGCAGCCGTATGTTGCGGGTTAAGCGTGGCGATATCTGCCACGCTCACTACCCTGCTATACGCCCCGCACGGCGTCGCCGTCAGCTGCCACAACGCCTCAACGGCGTTGTGTTCATGCAACAACAGGTGGGAGGTAGGGTGCAGTCCGATACTGGTTCGCCCGGAATGTTCGGCATAGCATTTCATGGCGGCACACTGGGCCAGTGTGCCGGTGGGCAGAAACACGCAGGCTGACTTGCCAAATAAGCGGGCCAGCTGCTGTTCAAAGGCACTCAGCACGCCACCCTTGCCATAACTGTCACGCCGCTCACCGGCGGCCACGGCGCTACTCAATGTCGTGAGCTCCGCGGCCATTGATGGTTGAGCATGACGGTGAATACTGACATGCGCAGCGTCGGCCATGGCCTGGAACCGTTGCTGAGTGTGTTCGGAGATCAGGGACAAAGGCTTTCCACAGTTACGACAGGCAGACGCCGAGTATACACCCTGAGGCTAGGTGTGAAACACACTGCGCTGTAACTGCCGGTACCAGCGCGCCCCCATCCAGAAGCCCGCGATGATATAGGGGAGGCCTCCCATGACCCACATGATCAACCCGGCCAACTGCTGATCTGCCAGACTGCGGGCTTCGCCATAAAATGGCGCCGGCGCAAAGGTCAGCAGCGCCCCCAGCAGCCCGGTATGCATTAGGGTGAAGATCATGGCCAGTAACGCCATGGGCGCTTTTTTCACCGTGGCATTAAGACAGGCCCACCAGAACCATACCGCTGAAACAATAAAACAGGCATGCTCAAACACGTGAAGCCAGGG
>JBPEWW010000425.1:0-4370 GCA_052032275.1 Alteromonas sp.
GGGCACACAAGCACCACCGCGACGGGGACCCGGCCCGTTCTAAACAGGTGGCAGCCGATTTTCACTTCTCCGATATGTTCGAAGCCCGTCTGCCTGATGATGGGCCGGTGCGATACTGCCGTGAGGGAGAAGCCAGCCACACTTTAAAACGCCTGAGAAGAGGTGACTTTTACCCCGAACTGGTGCTGGATTTGCACGGGCTGACCAGGGAGCTGGCAAAAGCCGAACTGGGGGCCTTGTTACATGCTGCCCGTAAAGAAAATATCGATTGTGTCAGCGTGATGCATGGGATTGGTCAGGGGATCCTCAAACGTGCCCTGCCCCACTATCTTATTCAGCACCCCCACGTGCGGGCCTTTCACCAGGCGCCACTGGAGTATGGGGGCAATGCTGCGTTACTGGTACTGGTGGACACCGACATCCCCAGTGACATGAAGCGTTAATGCATTCAGGCACAAACAAATAAAAATTTTAGTAAAAGTTATTGCTAATCATTCTCATTTGCAATAATGTAGATCCTGCCTGTTCGACGTTGGGTTTTTTAACGGTCTTAGCTTAGCGTCGCAAGAGGGCAGGCTCTCACACCTGCCCTCTTATTTTTTCAGGCTGCCCAGCCTTATCAGACCGGGGAGCGCCCCTTTGGCCCCTGGCCACTAATCTGCTTACCGCTGAATAGGGGACGTATGGGCAGATTTTCCATTGCCTGAGTCCGCCAGGACGCCACTCAGGTAAACAGTTGCATAAACCAGTTCTTCTGCAGGTCTTCTTCACACGTTTTTAGCTGCGTGGCGTAGCGTAACGAGCGGGCTTTGACTTTCGCGGCGACTTTTTTAAGCCAGGGTTTACGGTTGTAGCTTTTACTCCGGTAGCCGCCCCACCCTTCGTGGTAATTAAGGTATTGCGCGTAGGCATCCCATTTCGACACGCCGTTTACCTTTTGGGATTTATAAATAAACCAGCCCATAAAATCGATGGCGTCTTCGAAGTCTTCCCGATCTGCCCAGGTATTGCCGGTTTCGCGCACATAATCCGCCCAGGTGGGGGTTTTCGCCTGCGAATAACCATAGGCTGAACTCACCCGGCCCCAGGGGATCAGCCCAAAAAACACATAGTCCCGAGGCGGCAGTGCATCATGCCGGAATGAACTTTCCTGGTACATCATGGCCATGGGCACATGGATAGGGGCGCCCCATTTATCCCGGGCATCGGCGGCAGCGTCATACCAGTCGTCTTTTTCATAAAAGATTTCACAGATATTGCTGCTGTTTTTGGGTGGTGTGGTGGCGCATCCGGCCAGAATAACTGGTACGAGGACTATCAAACCTGAGAAAAAAATGCACAGATTTTTGAACTTTTCGAGCATACCCTGTCCAACTAATTGTTCTAGTAAAGTGTGTGTTTCCCTGGAACCTTTTAATGCCTGACTATGTCAGGCATTTTTTTTAGCTGGGGGCTCGCTGAAGTAGTCCCGGATAAAGGTATCAAAATCTTTATCGTCGGCTTCTTCAACCGCTTTCTGCGCGTCCAGCGATGCTGCTGCCAGCGTGCGAAAAGTGTCCTCATCCTGATAGGTGTACTGCCAGTCTGCAAAGTCAGCCTGATACTGACTGGCAAGCTGTAACCCCATCGCGCCGTTGTCTTCATTGTTTTTCTTCAAACGGTCCATTATCTGGCCGGATAATGTCAGCGCCGGATTTTCTATTCTTTCCCACTCAAGCTTAACGGCAGCTGAATAGCGATCGGTTTCATGCGCGCTGTCGAGCAGTGTGGCCACCCTGGTAAAGGTATCGAACAATTCCGCTGCCCAGCTGTGCATGGCCACGGCATTACCGTCACGGTGCAACATCACGCCAGGCTTACGCCCTTCCAGCACCATGGTGTTCATGTTCTTGCTGGCTTCGTCCAGTCCCGCCGGCGTCATTTCCGCGCTGGGCAAGAGCAGACAGCTCAACAGGAACACGTCTAAAAACGCAAACTGCCCCTCATCAATACCCACTGCGGCAAACGGATTCACATCCAGTGCCCGCACTTCAATGTAGTTAATCCCCCGGCGCACCAGGGCATCCGTCGGTTTTTCCAGGGAATGGGTTGGCTGCTTAGGCCGGATAGGCGAATACAGCTCATTTTCAATTTGCAGAATATTGTGACTGAGCTGCTGCCAGTGGCCTTCTTCACCGGCCGAAAACTTTTCAAACCGGGTGGATTTAGTTTCCATGGCACTGCGCAACAACCGCACATAATTGTCGAGCTGGTTATAACAGATTTGCAGCGCTGACTGCTCGGCATTGGTATAGCCTAAGTCGCTCATACGCAGCGATGTCGCGTAAGGCAAATAGTAGGTGCCCTTACCCAGTGTCTCAAACGGCAGCTGATGAGATTTACCGTTCAGAAACGAGCCACACAGCGCAGGAGACGCGCCGTACAGGTATGGGATCAGCCAACACAGACGCCGGTAATTGCGGATCATTGAAAAATAATCGGCTGAGACCTGGTCCTGGGTGTACTTGGTATCATGCAGCGACGCCCACGCCTGCCAGAAGGTGTCGGGCAGTGAAAAATTGAAATGCACCCCGGAAATGGCCTGCATCATACTGCCGTAACGGTTTTTCAGACCCAGCCGGTACACCCGTTTCATCTTGCCGACATTGGACTCCCCAAAGTATGCCAGCGGAATTTCATCTTCATTTTCGACAAAACACGGCATGCTTAACGGCCATAGCTTTTCACTGCCAATATTGCTTAGCACATATTTATGAATGTCATTAAGCTGGGCAAACGTCACCTCGACGTCTGTCTCAGGGGGAGTGATAAACTCCAGTAGCGACTCTGAAAAATCGGTGGTTATGGAGTCGTGCGTCAACGCCGAGCCCAGCGCCTGAGGATGCGGCGTGCTGGCCAGACTGCCGTTAGGGTTAATGCGCAGCGCTTCGCGTTCTACGCCGCGCCGGATCCCGGTCAGGGTCTGCTGGAATGTGTCTGAAGAAAGCGCCTCCAGGCGTTCACTGAGAGATATTGCAGATGTGGTCAATGGATCTGTCCGTCTTGTCGTTGTCCCCGTGTTATGGGGCAATCAGTGTGTAATTCAAGCCAGTGGGCAAAATACTCTGCTTACCCCACTGGCCTGTGCGGCGTTTGACTGGCTTAGTTTAACGGTTCACGCGCATTAGTCACTACCGACAACCCGATAATTGGTAAATCCAGGGCTGATAGCTGTTCCACCAGCGTGGCTTTATCCCCCACCACGATAATTTGCATTTGCGTGGGGGTCAGGTGTTGCCGGGCCGTTTCACGCAGCGTATCAAGGCTGATGTTGCTCAGGATGTCGACCTGTTGACGGCGGTAATCGTCTGGCAAACTAAAACTCTGCAGCTTGCGTAAAAAGCGCGCTTTGCTGCCTGGGGTTTCATAGTCCAGCGCGTCGCTCAGGGTAAACGCATTGCGTAAAAACCGCAGCTCGTCTTCAGTCATGCCCTGTTTACGGTATTGGTGAATTTCATTAAATATCTCCTGAATACCGTCAGCCGTATTCGCCCGGGTCAGGTCGGTGCTCACTTCAAACCAGCCCAGCGTTTTGCCCCCTAAAAAGCTGCTTGATGCGCCATAGGTGTAGCCTTTATCTTCACGCAGATTAAGGTTAATCCGACTATTAAACGCCCCGCCCAAGGGAAAGTTCATCAGCCGCGCACGGAAGTAGTCACCAGTGGCATCATAGGACAAACTGCGGTTCACGATGTACACCGCTGACTGCACCGCGCCGGGTTTATCAACCAGGAAAAGCTGTTGGTCAGCATATTCGGGGAACGGCTGATAGTCAGGAATAGTATAGTCTTCACCCTGCCAGCCGGACAGAAACGCCAGGCCCCGGGCCACCTCGGCCTGGGACAGATCGCTCACAGCCACGACGCTGGCCTGAGACGGGTTATAGTATTGCCGGTAAAACGCTTTGACGTCATCCAGTGTGATCGCTTGCACACTGTTGAGCGTGCCGCTATCTGGGAAACTCACCCGGTTGTTATCCCCGAATAAGACCAAATCCCGCGCCCGTTTGGCTAACACCGCTGGGGTCTTTTGCTGCTGTTGCAGGCCCTGCATTACCCGCTCTTTTAAGCGCGCAAAGTCATCCTCTTTAAAGGCCGGACGGAACAACTTTTCTTCCAGCAGTGCCAGCGTCGGCGTAATGTTTTTGGTTAATGACTGCACGTAGACCTGGGTATAGCGCCCCGCGGCACTGAAACTGATTGAGCTGCCCAGCTTGGCCAGCTCATTGGCCAGCGCTTCGTTACTGTAGTTCTGGGTAGACTCGTTCATCATCAGGGCAGTCAGGTACGCAGTACCGGCCTTGCCCGGCGGATCGAGTAAAATGCCCCCTT
>JBPEWW010000426.1:0-2891 GCA_052032275.1 Alteromonas sp.
CAATTCTTCGTATTGGGAGGTTGCGGCCTGCGCCGCAATGACGCGGTCTGTCAATCTGATCCCCCCGACGGCACGTAACAGAAGGGGCAGGGGTACGCTGCCCCTGTTGAATTGCTTAGCAAGGAAACCATGAATTATGTCGATACGCTGTCGTCCCGCCACCGCCGGGGATCTTCCGGTGTTAAACCGCTTCCAGCGGGATATCATTCGCACCGAAGCGCCGTTTATTAAAGGCCGCAAGCACGATGACTACAGCTATTACGATCTCGGGGCGCTATTGGAATCGTCCCACGCTGAAGTAGTCGTGGCAGAAATAGACAATACGGTGGTGGGGTCTGGCTATGTGCAACAGCGGGCCTCCCGCCATTACTACCGCAACCCGCACCACGGGTACGTTGGCTTTATGTATACCCTGCCCGGTTACCGGGGGCGCGGCGTGGCACGGGCGGTTTTGAACGCGTTAGGCCAGTGGGCAAAAGCCCATGGCATGGATGAATTACGTCTGGACGTGTTTTCTGACAACGACACCGCCATTAGCGCCTATACCGCGGCGGGGTTTGCCCCCACCATGGTTACCATGCGACGCGCTCTATAAGTGATGCCGGTTGAGGGGGCAGCCGGCTATAGCAAAAAAGCGCAATGCTGCTTACACTGTCACAATAGTGTTTAATCAGGAACTTAGCATGCAATTTCGCCGCTTTACCCCCGCGCTGGCCGGCGACTTCGACCGTATAAACCGCGAGTGGATCACGGAGATGTTTGCGCTGGAACCCATCGACGAAGCGGTGATCAGCGACCCGCAAACGCACATAATAGACCGTGGCGGGTATATCTGGTTTGCCTGTAACGAGCATAATGAGGTGGTGGGTACCTGCGCCCTGCACAGGAAGGACAACGGCATTTTTGAACTGACCAAGATGGGCGTCAGTCGCCAGGCCCGCGGGCAGAAGGTTGGTGAAGCGCTGTTAACCTATGTGCTGGCGCAAGCCAGGGTGATCGCTTTTGACACCTTATTCCTACTCACTAATGCACGCTGCGAGTCAGCCATTCATTTGTATGAAAAAGCCGGCTTCGTGCATGATGACGCTATAATGCAGCAATACGGCAGCGCTTACGCCCGTTGCGACGTGGCCATGCGCTACCGTCCACAGGTCAGCCGCACTGCCTGATCAAGGGAACCCGGAAAACCCGGCCAGTACAGGAATCACCTGTGACATGTGATACACTTCGCCGGTTTTCAGTTGCAATAGGACTACCAAATTCATGTCGTGGATGCGCAAAACGCTGTTGTCCATTTTTCACTACCCGGTTAAATGGCTGGTTCGGGCTCACAGTATTCCCGTGAATGTCGAGCAGGAGCTCGGCATCGACAAGTCGAAACCCATTATTTACCTGCTCCCCACCAACTCGGTGACCGACCAGCTGGCGCTGCGCATGTCTACGCAGGCACTGGGGCTGCCCAGCCCTACAGAGCCGATCACCCTGACCGATGAAAAACACTATCCGGGTAGCCTGTTTTTGCGCAAAACCCAGCCACTGTTTCGCTCCGCCGCCTCGGCGACTGGCATTGAAGATGTATTCGCGCGGCTGTTTCATGTGCACCGTGACCACCCCGAACTGGATCTGCAGGTGGTGCCGGTGTTTGTTTCCTGGGGCCGGGCACCGGGCAAAGGTAATCCGGGCCTGGGCGATCTGATCGCCGATAAAGCGGCGCCGAGCTGGCTACGAAAACTGTTCATTGTCCTGTTTTTGGGCCGCGACAATTTCATCAGTTACAGCAAAGCGGTGTCCACCCGCGTAATGGCAAAACAGCATCAGAGCGATCAGCAAATCGCCCAGAAGCTGGTTAGAGTAGCAAGTACTCACTTCCATCGTAAACGTCAGGGTATGACCGGCCCTACGTTACTGGAACGTCAGGAACTGAATAACGCGGTGCTCGGGTCCGACGCCGTACGCCGGGCCATTGCCGAGGAAACCCGCAGTAAGAAAATCAGCCATGACGAGGCCAAGGCCCGCGCCCGTGAATACATTACTGAGATTGCCGCCGATTACCGGGAAGGGCTGGTACGCTTTGGCGACCGCATTCTGACCCGCATCTGGAATAAAATTTATAACGGCATCAGCGTCGGCCATGCCGAGCGGGTCCGGGAACTGGCCGCCAATGGCCACGAAATCATTTACGTGCCCTGCCACCGCAGTCACATGGACTACCTGCTGCTCACCTATGTGATTTATCACGAAGGCATGGTCACCCCCCATATTGCTGCCGGCATTAACCTTAATTTCTGGCCGGTGGGTAAAATATTTCGCCGGGGTGGCGCGTTTTTCCTGCGTCGCAGTTTCGCCGGCAACAAACTGTACACTGCGGTATTCCGGGAGTACCTGGAGCTGTTGTTCAATAAGGGCTATTCCGTCAAATATTACCCGGAAGGCGGACGCAGCCGTACGGGCCGGTTGATCCCGCCCAAAACCGGTATGCTGGCCATGACGTTACAGGCAATGATCAAAGGCGTGAACCGCCCGGTGAGTATTGTCCCTGTGTACATTGGCTATGAAAATGTCATGGAAGTGAAAAGCTACCAGAGCGAACTGAAGGGCTCATCGAAGAAAAAAGAGTCCAATTGGCAGGTGTTTTCAGCTATCCGTAAGCTGAAAAATTACGGCCATGGCTACGTCAACTTCGGCGAGCCGCTGCAACTTAACCAGTTCCTTGAAAAGCACGTCCCCAACTGGCGTGACTGCCGGGAGGCCGAGCCTGAGAAGAAGCCGGCCTGGCTGACCCCGGCTGTGAATACCCTGGCCACCACGGTAATGGAGTCAATTAACCGTACCGCCGCAATTAATGGCATGGCGCTGACCTCGCTGTGCATTTTGTCGTCCAAAACCCATAC
>JBPEWW010000427.1:0-18325 GCA_052032275.1 Alteromonas sp.
GGCACTGCTTACATCGGCTTCCGGTAATTCAATGGCCAGGTTGGCCGTGAGTGCCCGCAGCCCCTCCAGCAAGCTCCAGTCAGAGACTGGCGTATTGCCGGTGACCATCAAAACAATCATGGTCTCGCCAAATGCCCGCCCAAATCCCAGCATGACCGCCGCCAGTATGCCTGGCAGGGCTACGTGCAAGACCACATGCACCAGGGTTTGCAGACGCGTGGCACCGAGTGCGAATGACGCATGTTTAAGGTGGTCCGGGACACCACTGATCGCATCTTCAGCCAGTGAATAAATACTCGGCGAAATGGCGACACCCAGCGCAATCGCTACCACCACCGTGGTTTTACCGATCGGGCTGCCGGTGTGCTGTGCCAGCGCCGCCACGCCCTGCGTATTGAACAGCATGTTGATCCACTGCGGAGCCCAGACCACACTGACATACCCCAGCATCACAATGCCGGCCAGCGCGAACAGCACCTCAGCGCCCGGACGCACCGTAAATGGCAGCCAGGAAGCCAGCCGGTGTTGGATCAGGGTGATCAGCAACAGCCCCACCGGCACAGTCACCAGAAAAAACGCAAATGAAAACAAAAACTGTTCGGCCAGCGGTGCCAGCCAGATAGCCGCAATAAAGCCAATCAGCACACTGGGAATGGCTTCCAGCATTTCTATGGTCGGCTTGAGGATATGCCGCAATCGGGCACGGGCAAAATACGCCGTATACACCGCTGCACCAATCGACATGGGCAGCGCTATCGTCAGCGCCAGCAACGAGGCTTTGGCACTGCCGATAAGTAAGGGGGTCAGGCTGAACTTCGCTTCCTGGTAGTCTGAGGCACTGGTGGTCTGCCAGATGGCATCGGGATCGCTGTAACCCTCATATTGCTGGGGAGCGAACAAGGCGTCCCAGGTGGTGATCCCCGACAAATACGCCACCGACCACACGTGTAAGGCGCTGGCCGATGCGCCGTAAATGCGATCGCCATACCAGCTGATTTGGGTGACCTCATCTTTTAGCGAGTAATGACTTACTACCTCTCCGGTCACCCGGTTAACAAACAGCAAGCGTCGCTCAGAGGTAAGGATCGCCATGGCATTGCTGCTGGCATGTACCGTCACATCGACCGGCGTTTCACCGGCATTCAGGGCAATGGTATAGGTAGGGGCGAATTGCAATGCTCCGCCCGTGTTGCGGAGTGTCCAGCGGGTAATTTGCCCCTGTGCGTTACCCAGTAACAAGGACCGCTGCTTGGGCAGAACGAACCACCAGGTGACCGGTTCGGCCACCTGGGCAGTATAGCTCCCGGGCCGGGTCAGAAAGTCAAACCGCAACTGGTTACCGTCCAGCACCAGCGTTTGTTTTGCATCCCCAAGCGGCACCACGGTTTCGCTGATCGGAAAATACTGATCAAAGCGCTGGGTCGGATCGTGACGATTTACCCACCGCAGTAATTTTTGGTTACTGTCGGCCACACCAATCACTGCCCAGTTTTCCGTTAGCCAGGCTTTCGATTTGGTCCGCGACTGCCACATGGCATCCGGCAGCGCAAAGGACACCACGGCCCGGCCAGCCGACTGTGCACTGTTACCGATGCTCTGCACCGGGGCCAGCGCTACGCCTGGCTGGGGAATGCTGCGCGCAGCAATAAGTCGCGCCTGCCCCCCTGATGAAATATCCGCAATCACATTCTGGCCGGCCGAACTCAGCACACTGAGTTCATGGGAGCACGGGCGGGTATAATGGGCGGTTCGCTGCAACTGCACACTGGCCAGCTGATAGAATGCCAGCTGACAGGATTGTCCTTGCAGAATCAGTGACTGGCCTTCTAACACGTCATCCACGGCCACCACCGCCATTCCGGCCGGCAGCGGCACCGTCTGTTCGCGCTCCAGGGCCGGTACCATGGCCAACGGCAGCGCCTGGCTAATCAGGTGGAAAATCAGCACGACCAGGGTGACCAGTACTAACGCGCCGAAGCCCGTTACGGTAACCCTGATAGCCTTGTCCCGCCGGCTGCGCTGTCGTTTTCGGTGTTCGCTCTGGGAATTCATTGTTCCATAAGACAAATTGGCACAAATTGCTCTGGTGAGCAGTGTATTGTGTGTTACTTTTATATCAAGTGAAAGTTCTGCGACCACAGCGGGCGCGTCGTCCGTAAACCCCAATTAGGCAGCATTGTCCGCAATGTTGCAACGCCAACAGGAGCACAGCATGCAACCACTCGTTATTACGGTTATGGGTAAAGATAAACCTGGCCTGGTAGACGCCCTGGCAACATGCGTTTACCAGCACGGTGGCAACTGGCAAGGCTCCAGCTTTGCGCACATGGCTGGCATGTTTACCGGGTTCGTCGAGGCGCATGTGCCCGAGCAGCAGCACGACGCCCTGGTGGCGGCGCTCAACAGCCTTGACGGCCTCACTGTCCAGTCGGTCTCTGTGGCTGAATCAGTGACCCCCAGTGAGCAGCAATACGACGTCGACATCATGGGCAACGATAAACCGGGTATCGTGCGCGAGCTGACCGGCATTTTGCACCGGTTCAACCTGAACATTCTGACCTTCGAGTCACGCTGTGAGAGTGCCCCGAACTGGGGCAGCCTGATGTTTAAGGCGCACGCCCGCATTGCGGTACCGGAAACCTTTGACGAAGGCGCTTTGAAAGATGCCCTGGAGCAGCCCGCCAACGATCTGGTGGTTGATATACACCCCCGCCAGGGCTAAGCGTGACAAGACCGGCCGCACCCGGCGTGGGGCCTGACGATACCTGAGCCGACCGGGATGGCTGTAGAGGGCAGCCGGCCGGCAAAACGACGACCTGGCCTGTGGGGGTCACTGTCCTGTCATACCACTCGGCCTGGCTGGCAATGCATAATGAGTACATACCAACTATATGGATAGCACTGAGTTATATTACCCCAAAGAACTGAGCTGGCTGGCGTTTAACGAACGCGTGCTGCAGGAAGCCGCCGATAAAAACACCCCGGCGGTGGAGCGGATCCGGTTTCTGGGCATTTATTCTAATAACCTTGACGAATTTTTCCGGGTACGCGCGGCAGATGTGAAACGCCAGATCACCATTGCGCAAAACGACGGCAACGAAGTTGAGGCCGAAACGCAAATTGCCCTGCTGGAAAAAATTCAGCAAAAAGTAGTGAAACTGTCTGAAAAGTTCGACGGCATTCACAAAGATGTGCTGAAGTCGCTGGCGCGGTACAACATCCATATTTTGCGCAAGGACATGCTGAATGACTTTCAGCGAACCTGGGCCCGCAACCTGTTTATTAATAAAATTCTGCGCCACATTGCCCCCATTCTTATTGATAAGTCCACCGACCTGCTCAGTCGCCTGAACGGCACATCCGTCTATTTATACGTGGCGATCCGTCGCGCGGGCAGAAACCCAAAATTTGCAGTGGTACAGGTACCTACGGCGGAAATGTCCCGGTTTGTGCAGATCCCGCCGGAGAAGAGCCGAAAGAAAAAAAACCTGGTGCTGCTGGATGACATCATTCAGCTGTGTCTGGAGGATATTTTCCGCGGGTTCGTGAAATTCGACTCGCTGGAAGCCTTTTCGTTTAAAATGACCCGCGACTCTGAGTACTCGATTAACGATGAGATTGACGAGAGTTACGTGGAGAAAATGTCAGAGAGCATGAAGCAGCGGCTGATTGCTGAGCCGGTGCGGGTTATTTATGACACCGCCATGCCTAGAGACATGGTGCATGACCTGCGCAAACGCCTGAAAATCACCTCGCTGGATACCATGCATGCCGCCGGGCATTACCGCAACTTTAAAGATTTTATCGGCTTTCCGAATGTCGGCCGGGAATACTTAGAGCACAGTAACCTCCCGGCTATCGACACCCAGCGATTTTCCCGGTACAACACGGTGTTCGACGCCATCACTGCCCACGATATATTGCTGCATTACCCTTACCACCGGTTTTTGCACTTTACCGAGTTTGTGCGCCAGGCAGCGTTTGACCCCAGTGTGAAAGCGATCCGCATTAATATATACCGGGTCGCCAGCCACTCCCGTATCATCAGCTCGCTGATTGATGCCGTTGATAACGGCAAAAAAGTCACCGTGGTGGTCGAGCTGCGTGCCCGCTTTGATGAAGAGGCCAATATTGAATGGTCAAAACGCATGACGGATGCCGGGATCCGGGTGGTACTGGGGATCCCCACATTAAAAATTCACAGCAAACTGTGTCTGGTAACCCGTGAAGAACGCGGCTCACTGATTAACTACGCCCATTTCGGCACCGGTAACTTCAACGAAAAAACCGCCAAGATCTACACGGACTTTTCATTATTCACCCGTAATCAGGAGCTGGCCGATGAAGCCGCGGCGGTTTTCGATCTGATCCAGTATCCGTACCGGCGCTTTAAATTTCAGCACCTGCAAATCTCCCCGCTGAACGCCCGTACCAAAATACAGTCGCTGATCCGCCAGGAAATACAGCACCTGAAAGAAGGCCACGAGGCCGCCATCACCTTTAAGATCAATAACCTGGTCGACAAAGAGTTAATTGACGATTTATACCGGGCGAGTCAGGCGGGGGTGAAGATCCGCGGCATCGTCAGGGGCATGTGCTCGCTGGTTCCGGGGCTGCCCGGCATCAGCGACAATATTGAGATCATCTCTATTGTGGACCGGTTTTTAGAGCACCCCAGGGCCATGGTGTTTGAATCCGGTGGCGACAAAAAGGTGTTTATTTCCTCCGCCGACTGGATGACCCGCAACATGGATAACCGCATCGAGGTCGGCTGTCCCATTTACGACAAACAGTTGCAGCAGCAAATTATTGATATTCTGGAAATTCAGTTTCAGGATACCCTTAAAGCCCGGGTGATTGATAAAGATCAGACCAATCGCTACGTGGCCCGGGGCAACCGCAAGAAACTGCGTTCTCAGGTGGAAATTTACCACTACCTTAAACAGCGTGAAGAACAGTAACCGGCGGCGTTATGAATCAGCATGAATCGGCATTTAGTTCCGTGGCTTCCCGGGAGACCACCAAAGTCGCTGCGTTAGACATCGGGTCAAACAGCTTCCATCTGGTGGTCGCCCGGATTAACGCCGGCTCAGTACAAATTCTGCACCGTGTTAAACAGAAGGTGCGACTGGCAGAGGGACTGGATGCACAGCATGTGTTGTCCCAGGAAGCCATTGATCGTGGCCTGGCCATGCTCAAAATCATAGCCGAGAGTCTGCGTGGTTTTGAACCGGATTCGGTGCGCATCGTGGCCACCTACACCCTGCGTAAAGCCAAAAACGCCCGCGCATTTATTGATGCGGCCAAAGCCATCCTGCCCTATCCGATTGAAGTGATCTCCGGGACTGAAGAAGCCCGGCTGATCTACTCAGGGGTTGCCCATACCAATTTTTCCGAGGGCCAGCAGCTGGTGGTAGACATTGGCGGAGGCTCCACCGAATTTATCATTGGCGAAGGCTTCACGCCGTTGCTGTGCCGCAGCCTGCAGATGGGCTGTGTGTCCTATACTCAGCGCTTTTTTGCCACCGGTGAACTGACCAGCAAGGCGTTTAAACAAGCCATCACGTCGGCGGCACAGACCCTCGAACCCATTGAAACCCGCTACCGCAAGCTAGGCTGGGCGCAATGCATTGGCACCTCCGGCACCATCCGCACCCTGTACACGCTGGCTCAGCCTGACGCGGGCGCCGGCAAAGATGTCCCGCTAACATTATCGGCGCTACAACAGCTTAAGAAACAGTTCATAAAGGCCGGGCACAGCGATAAGCTGGCCTACCCGATGCTGAGCGATGAGCGCCGGGTAGTGGTGGCCGCAGGCCTGGCTATCTTAATTGGGGCGTTTGAAGCACTGCGCATAGAGAGCCTGCAGTTTTCGCCGGCAGCACTGCGCGAAGGGGTGCTCTATCAGATGGAAGATGAGCTCAACAATGCGGACATTCGGGGCCGCACAGCCAGCAGTCTGGCCACCCGCTACGATGTCGACACCGCTCAGGCCACACTGGTGCTCAATACTACCCTCACCCTGCTCGACAAAGCCTCAGCCTGGCAGCTGGCGACGGCGGACTGTCGCAGCATGCTGGGCTGGGCCGCGCTGTTGCATGAGGTGGGCCTGCAAATCAATTCCCGGGGCGTGCAGCGTCACTCCGCCTACATCCTGTCGAATGTGGATATGCCCGGCTTTACACAGGAGCAGCAGGAACTGCTGGCCACCCTGGTACGCTATCACCGCAAGAAAATTCGTACCGCCGACATCCCCGGCTTCTACCAGTATTCAGGTGCCACCGTATTACGGTTAATCGCCTTGCTACGACTGGGGGTGCTGTTAAATATCAAACGCCAGGAAGGTTTTGTGCCCGAGTTCGAGGTGGCGGCCGGTAAAGCCTCGCTGTCGCTGACCTTCCCTGCCGACTGGCTGGCGGGAAAACCCATTATGTCGGCGGATCTGGAGCGCGAAGTCAGCTATTGGGAGGGAATGGGGCTCACCTTACAGGTGCAGTAAACCACTGACCGACCACGGCCGGGACGCCATGATGCGGGGCAAACCGGCCTGCCGGCACAGTGGCCGGCAAGCCAGGTGTATTACGCTTTTGAGGCCTGATAAATACTTTCGATGGCAGTATCCAGCGTCGCCTCGAACTCTTCTTCCGTTTGCTGCACCGCAATACCCTCGGTCAGCGCCCGGGAGAAGCTGGCGATCATGCCCTGATTCTCAGCCAGTTTGGCATTGGCATCTTCACGGCTATAGCCACCCGACAGCGCCACTACTTTCAGTACCCGCGGATGATCTACCAGTTCTTTATAGAAGTTGGCTTCATTAGGCAGCGTCAGCTTGAGCATCACTTCCTGGCCTTCATCCAGCATGTTCAGCTGCGCAAGGATTTCCAGTTTCAGCAGCGCTTCCGCTTCGGCTTTCTGTGGACTGTTAATATCCACCTCGGGCTCAATTATGGGCACCAGGCCGGCACTTAAAATTTGTTTACCCACCGTAAACTGCTGCTCCACCACGTCTTTGATACCCTGATGGTTCGCCAGTTTCACCACGGAACGCATTTTGGTGCCAAATACATCCTGCGCCACCGCTTTGGCCAAAAGGGCATCCAGCGCAGGCATCGGCTTCATGACCTGCACGCCGTTGGCCTCTTCAGCCAGCCCTTTGTCCACTTTCAAAAACGGCACAACCCGTTTTTTCTGCCACAGATAATGGGCGGTGGACATGCCTTCAATTTCCCGATCCAGGGTATTTTCAAACAGGATCGCACCCAGAATACGTTCACCACTGAACGCGTTACTGGTGATTATGCGAGTACGCATCTGGTGTACCAGGTCAAACATTTCGCTGTCGTTATTGTATGCAGACTCATCCACACCATATAACTTTAATGCTTTCGGGGTACTTCCACCGCTTTGATCAAGGGCTGCTATAAAACCGGTCTGGGTTTTAACCTTATCAAGCATGGCTTGCTGAGCTTGTGATGCCATTCGCAACACTCCTTTTGTAGGTATCTGCACTAGGCAGGTGTAGGGTTAATTTTTGCTTGCTGGCGCACGTCATTGTGCTGCCAGCGACCAGGCATGCGCCTGACGGTCTGGTTATTGTTGTTTTTGTTCCAGTACCGCCACTGCCGGCAGGGTTTTTCCTTCCAGAAACTCCAGGAAGGCGCCGCCGCCGGTAGAGATATACGATATCTTATCAGCGATTTCATATTTATCTACTGCCGCGAGCGTGTCACCGCCACCGGCAATGGAAAACGCATCACTTTGTGCAATGGCATTGGCAATGGCCTTAGTGCCCGCGCTGAACTGATCAAATTCAAATACGCCCACCGGGCCGTTCCACACGATGGTGCCGGCATTTTTAAGAATATCGGCCAGCACCTGGGCGGTATCAGGCCCGATATCAAAAATCATGTCACCGTCGGCAATGCTGTCCACCGGCTTCAGTGTGGCCGGGGTATTTTCATCGAAGGCTTCGCCCACCACCACGTCGGTAGGCACCGGAATATCCCCGCCATTATCACGGGCCTGGCTAATCAGACGTTTGGCTTCATCCACCAGGTCCATCTCCACCAGCGAATTGCCCACGTTGTGGCCCTGCGCGGCAATAAAGGTGTTGGCAATACCGCCGCCCACGATCAGCTGGTCAACTTTATCTGCCAGGGTTTTCAGTACCGTCAGCTTGGTTGACACTTTGGAGCCACCGACAATGGCCACCATCGGCCGTTTTGGATTATCCAGCGCCTTACCCAGGGCATCCAGTTCCGCCGCCAACAGCGGGCCGGCGCAGGCTTGTGGCGCAAATTTAGCCACGCCGTGGGTCGAGGCCTGGGCGCGGTGCGCGGTACCAAATGCATCCATCACAAACACATCGCACAAGGCAGCATACTGTTTGGCCAGGTTGTCATCGTCACTTTTCTCGCCCTGATTGAAACGGACGTTTTCCAGAATATACAGTTCGCCCGGTGTCGTTTCGATCCCGTTTAAGTAATCAGTCACCAGCTTAACGGGGACATCCAGAACATCATTCAGATAATCTACCACCGGCTGCAATGAATATTCTGCCTCAGGCTGTCCTTCGGTCGGGCGCCCCAGGTGGGACATCACCATTACCGCCGCACCGGCGTCCAGCGCGGCTTTCAGGGTCGGGATAGAGGCTTTGATACGGGCGTCCGATGTCACCTTACCGTTTTTAACCGGCACATTAAGGTCCTGACGGATCAGTACCCGCTGCCCGGACAAAGAAAAATCCTGCATGCTTGGAATTGCCATGATGTCTCCCTAATTTGTTAAGTATTAATTCGTCTTACCCACACGGTGCATTGCCAATGCCGTGTCTATCATCCTGTTTGCAAAACCCCATTCATTATCACACCACACCAGCGTCTTGACGAGGTGGCGATGACTGACCCGGGTCTGCGTGCCATCGACGATGCATGAATGCGGATCGTGGTTGAAGTCCACTGACACCAGTGGCTCTTCGGTATAATCGAGAATACCCGCCAGCCGACCATGACGGCCGGCAGCCAGGGCCGCGTTCACTTGTTCAATGGTCACTTCATCGTGCACGGTGACGCTTAAATCCATGGCCGTGACATTGATGGTAGGCACCCGCACCGCAATGGCTTCGAACTTACCGGCAAACTTCGGCAGGATCCGCTCGATGCCCCGGGCGAGGCGGGTGTCTACAGGAATAATAGACTGACTGGCCGCCCGCGTGCGGCGAAGGTCGTCGTGGAAAGCATCAATGACCTGCTGGTCGTGCATGGACGAATGGATGGTAGTGATGGTGCCGCTGAGAACGCCAAAGGCATCATCCAGCGCCTGAATAACCGGGACAATACAATTGGTGGTGCAGGATCCGTTCGACACCAGCCGCTGATCTGCGGTGAGCGTCTCTTCGTTGCTGCCGAAGATGACGGTGTTGTCCAAATCCGGCGTGCCGGGTGACGAAAACAGCACCCGCCGGGCACCGGCATCCAGATGCGCCTGACCAGAAGCGCGATCGTCGAATATCCCGGTGCACTCCAGCACCAAATCGATGCCCAGTTCGCGCCAGGGCAGCAGATCAATGTCTGGCTGCGCCAGCAGCCGAATGTCATCGCCGGCCACTTTCAGACCGCCGTTTTCCAGATGCACATCAAACGCAAACCGCCCGTGGGCGGTATCGTATTTAAGCAGATGTGCGATGCCTTCAGGTTTGGCCACATCATTAATGGCCACGACCTCAATGAGCCGGTTGCGCCCGCTTTCGTACAGCGCACGCAATATATTCCGGCCTATGCGCCCAAACCCGTTGATGGCTACACGTAACATGAGTACCGCCTGGGCTTACAGAGACAACGCCGCCTCAACCACGGCTTCAGCCGTAATATTAAAGTGTTTGAACAGGTCGCCTGCCGGTGCAGACTCACCAAAGGTGTCCATGCCCACGATGGCGCCGTGCATACCCACATACTTATACCAGCTGTCTTTGGCCAGCGCTTCTACCGCCACCCGCTTGGTTACGGTGGCAGGCAGCACCCGCTCTTTATAGGCCAGGTCCTGACGATCGAACACATCGGTACAAGGCATAGACACCACACGTACCTGTTTACCCTGCGCTTTCAGCGTGTCTGCCGCGCTGACTGCCAGCTGTACTTCTGACCCTGTGGCGATCAGCAGCAATTCAGGCTCACCCTCGCAGTCCACCAGAATGTAGCCGCCCTTCTCAATGTCCTGCACCTGTGCACTGGTACGGGCTTGTTGCGGCAAGCCCTGACGGGTGAAAATCAGGGCAGTCGGTCCGTCGTTGCGCAGCAACGCGGCTTTCCATGAGACCGCTGACTCAACCTGATCACACGGACGCCAGTTATCCAGATTGGGGGTGGCGCGCAGTGCCACGACCTGCTCGACCGGCTGGTGCGTGGGGCCGTCTTCGCCCAGACCAATGGAGTCGTGGGTATACACAAAAATAGCGGGTTGTTTCATCAGTGCCGCCATGCGTACTGCATTCCGGGCGTATTCCATAAACATCAGGAAGGTTGCGCCATAGGCTTTAAAGCCGCCGTGCAGGGTAATCCCGTTCATGATGGCGGACATGCCAAACTCCCGCACACCGTAGTAGATATAATTGCCACTGGCGTCGTCTTTGGTTACGCCCTTACTGCCCGACCAGATTGTCAGGTTGGAGCCGGCCAGGTCGGCCGAGCCTCCCAGCAGTTCGGGTAACATGGGCCCAAACGCATTCAGTGCATTTTGCGACGCTTTACGGGTGGCCACAGCTTCCGGGTTGGCCTGTAAATCAGCAATAATTTTATCCGCTTCGGCCACAAAATTCGCCGGCAGCTCACCGGCGACCCGGCGGGCGAACTCAGCCGCCAGTTCAGGGTGCGCCTCTTTGTACGCGGCAAATTTATTATTCCAGTCCTGTTCAGCCTTATTCCCTTTCGCTTTGGCATCCCAGCCGGCATAAATGTCATCCGGCACTTCAAAAGGACCATGGGACCAGTCCAGCGCTTCGCGGGTGGCGGCAATTTCATCATCGCCAAGCGGGGCACCGTGACAAGACTCCTTGCCCTGTTTATTCGGCGCACCGAAGCCAATCACGGTACGGCAACAGATCAGGGTGGGCTGCGCGGTATTGCTGCGCGCGGCTTCGATGGCGTCGGTGACCTGCTGAGGATCATGGCCATCCACATTTTCGATGACCTGCCAGCCGTAGGCGCGGAAGCGCTCAGGGGTGTTATCGGTAAACCAGCCCTCAACTTCGCCGTCAATGGAAATGCCATTGTCGTCCCAGAACGCAATCAGCTTGCCCAGCCCTAAGGTGCCGGCCAGTGAGCAGGATTCATGGGAAATACCTTCCATCAGGCAGCCATCGCCCAGGAAGGCATAGGTGTAATGGTCAACAATGTCGTGCTCATCGCGGTTAAACTGAGCCGCCAGCACTTTTTCAGCCAGTGCCATACCCACCGCGTTGCTCACGCCCTGACCCAGCGGCCCGGTGGTAGTTTCAATGCCTGGCGCATAGCCAAATTCAGGGTGACCCGGCGTCATTGAATGCAGCTGACGGAATTGTTTCAGCTCTTCCACCGGCAGTTCGTAGCCTGACAGGTGCAACAAGGAATACAGCAACATGGAGCCGTGACCGTTTGAAAGCACAAAGCGGTCCCGGTTAGCCCAGTCAGGATTAGCCGGGTTATGCGACAGGAAGTCTCCCCACAATACCTGGGCAATGTCGGCCATGCCCATAGGGGCGCCCGGGTGACCAGATTTGGCTTGTTGTACTGCATCCATACTTAACGCGCGAATGGCGTTGGCGAGTTCACGGCGAGAGGGCATGATTTCTCCTGATTTCGGTTCGAAGATGGGTGGCGCTACGCCGCCTCTGCAATTTGTTCACGGCAGCGCAGACAGACAGGCGCACCCGATTATCTGAATGAGGGGTATTCTTACTCATGGACTGTTTCAGTTCAATGGATTTTGCTTATCTAATGACGTGCAGTGCCGATAACTTTCAGGCTAAGCAGTGTCAGGTCACTCAGCACAGCCGTTGGGGGTCTGGCAGGACGCCTGACTGTCAACTAATCGTAACGAACAGACTTTTAGACGTCTAGAAGTAAAGACTGGCAATTCCAGTCTAAACCAGTACAATACCGTTTAAATTGTGATAACGCGCACGGAGATTATATGGCCACGCATTTGTTCACTTCCGAGTCGGTGTCAGAGGGACACCCGGATAAGATCGCCGATCAGATTTCTGATGCGGTGCTGGATGCCATTTTAGAACAGGATCCCACTGCCCGGGTAGCCTGTGAGACCTACGTTAAGACCGGTATGGTACTGGTTGGCGGAGAAATTACCACCTCTGCGTGGGTCGATATTGAAGAGCTCACACGGCAAACCGTCAAAGACATTGGCTATACGCACTCCGATATGGGCTTTGACGCCGACTCCTGTGCGGTACTTAACGCCATTGGTAAACAGTCGCCGGACATTAATCAGGGTGTGGACAGACAAAGTCCCGAAGAGCAGGGGGCCGGCGATCAGGGTCTGATGTTTGGTTATGCCTCTGATGAAACCGACGTTTTAATGCCTGCGCCCATCACCTACTCTCACCGTTTGGTGCAGCGTCAGGCTGAAGTGCGTAAATCGGGTAAGCTGGATTTTTTACGGCCGGACGCGAAAAGCCAGGTGACGTTTAAATACGAAAACGACAAACCCGTGGGCATCGATGCCGTAGTACTGTCTACCCAGCATTGCGACACGGTATCGACTGCACAGGTGCGCGAAGCGGTCATGGAAGAAATTATAAAACCGGTCTTACCTGCTGAGTGGCTCGACAAAGATACCCAGTTTCACATTAACCCCACCGGGCGTTTTGTTATTGGCGGTCCGATGGGTGACTGTGGCCTCACCGGGCGTAAAATTATTGTGGATACCTATGGCGGCATGGCGCGGCATGGTGGCGGTGCCTTCTCTGGTAAAGATCCGTCCAAGGTAGACCGTTCTGCGGCTTACGCGGGTCGCTACGTGGCCAAAAATATTGTCGCCGCCGGTCTGGCGAAACGCTGCGAAATTCAGATTTCGTATGCCATCGGCGTGGCTCAGCCGACGTCTATCAGTATTGAGACGTTTGGCACCGGTAAAGTGGACGAAGCCACTCTGGTAGCCCTGGTGCGTGATCACTTCGACCTGCGTCCGTATGGCCTCATTAAGATGCTGGATCTGGAGCGCGCTATTTATCGTCCAACGGCTGCGTATGGCCACTTTGGCCGCGATATGTTCCCCTGGGAAAAAACCGATAAAGCCGAGGCGCTACGCGCGGCACTCTGATGATTGCGCGTCTGCAGGGTTACTGTGGACGCGTGTTCTCTTGCGGGCGCAGGCCAGCCCTGACTTATCCCTTTTCGCTATAATTAAATAACAACTGCGAACAAAAAATACTCAGTGTTTTTTGTCTATCTTCCTCACTCCCGGCTACACTGAAAACTGACAGCAATAGCTGCCATCAATAAAATTGCCGTGATTACCGCTTGGGGCATTATTGCGTTAAAAGCGGGCGTTACCTATAAAACTGCACACACTCACTGGAAGATCTCGCATGAATTTACTGGGGCGGGTATGGATAGTTATCGTTATTTTTTCTGCTCCCGTTTGCGCCGAGCAGCGCCCGGATATATCCAGTCAGGAGGTCAGCCTGTCGGCCCTCGCAAGCGCCTCTGAACATGACATCAGCTACCGCAGCCCGGCACTGCCATTATGGTCGTTTGATATTCATCACCAGCGCACGCTGCCGGAGACGGCAGTGTGGATAGATACCATCACCCATGCCTCTCCCCTCGATTCCATTACCCTGTCCGCCAGCCGCAGCGTATCCTCCTCCTCGTCCCAGCACGTCTTTGCGCGGGTCCAGGCGAGCAATAACGCTTACCTGCAGCCTCTTAGCTGGCTGACTTTACCCGAAAATGCCGGCGTCGCGGCCAGCGTAGGGTGGCTCATTGGGGATCGCGACGCATTAAATATGGCCGTGGAGTTTGAACACCGGGAAGTGGGTGAAAAAGAAGTCAACTCACTTAACCTGGGGATCCAGTACCATTTCTGAATGACGCGTTGCACCCTGTTGCCTTGCTATGCACAGCGATGGCGTACCGGTTCAGGCTGCACCGCCTGCTAACATCCACTCAGCAATGGCCTCGGCGTGAATGATGGTGGTGTCCAGTACTGTTACCTGGGTATCTGCCGGCTTCACCAGCATGCCAATTTCCGTACATCCCAGTAAAATCGCGTCGGCGCCTTGCTCATGCAGGCGCTGGATTATATTCAGACAGACCGCTTTGGAGGCCTCGCGCAACTTACCCTGACAAAGTTCCTGGTAAATAATGTCGTGTAACTGCTGCCTGGCCGGCAGCGCGGGCGTCAGGACTGTCAGGCCACCAGCCTGTAAGCGCTCACGGTAAAATGCCTGCTCCATGGTGAAGCGTGTGCCCAGCAGGCCGACTTTGCTTACCTGCTGTTTCCGGCAGGCGCGCGCTGCGGCGTCGCCAATATGCAGTAACGGAATAGCGATTTTCTCAACAATAGCAGGTGCCACGTAATGCATGGTATTGGTCGCTATCGCCAGGCCCTGGGCGCCGGCTAGCTCCAACGCGCTGGCGCGCAGGGCGAGCTGCTCCCCCAGGGCGGCCCAGTTGTGGGCGTGCTGCAGGTGCGCAATGGGCTCGAAATCCACGCTGTGGATCAGCAGGTCGGCACTGTGGAGGCCGCCCAGCCGCTGACCGATAATTCGATTGATGTGCTGGTAGTACAGCACCGTGGACTCCCAGCTCATGCCCCCGATAAGGCCACACCGGCGCTGCTGTGCCATGGTTACTTGCCAGACTCGTCTGTATGCGCCGCGGCTTTTTCGGCTGTTTTCATAAAGGTTGACTGGATAAGCTGTGCATCGGCACTGGCACGGTGACGGCAATCCTGATCCTGGTCAAGCATCGCCCGCTTGACCTCATGCCAGCGTTGCATCTGGGCTTCTGAGAGCAGGTATTCCAGTGCCGAGAGCTGGAATGTCATACTGACGTTAGCCGCGGCATAGAGCTTGGTCAGCCAGGGCTTATCCACCACCCAGCCATCGGAGTAGGCCGTACGGTTGCCCAGAAACTGGTTGAGCTGCTGACACACGGTACGGGGATTCTCGCCGTACGCTGACAAGTGCTGGCGGCTGATACCATGCAGAGTCTGGGCATGCTTGTCCCAGTGCGTCCACTCCGGATACGGTTTGATCAGGCGGCAAAACAAGGCACCGTCGTCCCGGGCCACCCCTATTTCGATGGGATAACTGTCAGCGCCAAACCCGCTGGCTTCAATATCGACGATTGAGGGACGCCCGTTAATTGTGTGCACGTCACTGCCCTTCGTTAAAACATGGATGCTGATACGCTACGACCCTGACCCGAAGAGTGCAAGGCAATGGCCCGAATAATTACCTAAAATACCAGACGACTACAACTTTAGCCTAAATTTACGCTATTTAGCGGCTGCCTGCTGTCTCATCGGAATAAATAAGGCTAGGATGTAAACAGAAAAAACTTGCGCATTTTTTGTGCGTGAGTAAGGGAATGAATAAAATTCATGAAAACGCCTTGTCACTATTTACTGTTGCCATTCAGCCTGTTGCTCTGGTGCTGGTTACTGACCCCCTTGCTCGTCAGGGCCGAACCGGCGCACATGTACATTGGTATCGATGCCGACCTGTCTGCAGTGGCCGTCGAGGGTGGTGTGGCGATCACGCACGGCGTGGAACTGGCAGTAGCGAAAATTAACCAGGAAGGGGGCCTGCTGGGCAAGCAGGTGAAAGTAATTCAGAAGGATCACCGGGGTAATCCCGCCCGGGGGGTCCACAATATCCGTCAGCTCGCTGACACCGAGGGCATGCTGGCGGTCATTGGTGGTGTACATACGCCGGTAGCATTAGCTTCGTTACCTGTGATCCATGAAAAAGACCTGCTCTACCTGGGGCCCTGGGCCGCAGGCACCCAGGTGGTCGATAATGGCTACTCGCCCAATAACGTCTTCCGGGTATCAGTGCGTGATGCAGAAGCCAGCAAAGTGATGGTGGCACATGCTACCGAACGCGGTTTTAAGCGGATCGCATTAGTGCTGGAACGCACGGCCTGGGGCCGCTCCAACGAGACTTCTATTTCGCAGGCGGCGGCCGCTGCCGGCATCGCTGTGGACAGCGTGTACTGGATAAACTGGCAACAGCCCGAATTTGGCGGTGCCAGTGCCCTGCTTGAGAGTGACGCCGACGCCATTATGTTAGTGACCAATGCCCCTGAGGGCAGTGTGGTAATCCGCTCGCTGCACCAAACCAAGCAAACCCAAAAGCCCGTTATCTCGCACTGGGGCATTGCCGGTGGGAGTTTTGTGGAAAATGTCGGACTGCAGGTGCTGGCTGACATGGACATTAGCGTGTTGCAAACCTTCAGTTTTCTGCGCCAGCGTCACCCCGAAGCCCAGGCATTGCTCACCCGCTACCGGCAGGCCTATGGCGATATTGCTCCCCAGGACATTCCCGCCGTGACCGGCTTAGCCCATGCTTACGATCTCACACTGATGCTGGCCGCCGCCGTACGCCAAGCAGGCACCACCGACACTCCGGCGCTGCGCGCCGCGCTAGAACAGCTCAGTCAGTTTCGGGGCGCGGTTAAACGTTATGCGTCCCCTTTTACGGCATCCCGTCATGATGCACTGTGGGCAGAGGATTATTTTATGGCCAGCTACAGTAGCCAGGGCCGGCTGCTGCCAAAGGATGCCCTGCACTAATGGCGCAACGGTCGCTTTACCAGCAGCTGCTGGCTAAATTACTGCCCCGTCTGATGATCATCACACTGACCATCAGTGCCGTTATTTTGCTGGTGGCCTACGTGTTTGCCCGCGAACAGACTGACGATCAGCAGCAGCGTCAGCTCGCGGCGTTACAGACCGAGCTGAATCTGTTTCTGGACAACACCCAGCGTCATATGGCGAACCTTTCGCAAAACCACCTGCTCATTAACAGCTTTATCGATTTTGAATACCGGGATAATTATCTGCCACTGTTTATCCGTTCTCTGCGCCTCACCGATGCCCCACACCAAACCCTGGGACTGTTTGACTTTACCGGCGCCGCGATGGTCGCACCGGACTGGTCACAACGGGTTCCCGAGGCACTGCGCAGTACCTGGCAGGATGCCACACTCAATCAGTCACAGGCGTACACCGCGGTGACCGAAGATGGCGTACTGATTGCCACGCCGGTGCTGATTAACGATATCGCCGAAGGCGCCATGGTGCTGTACATTCCGGATCTGCAGTCTGTCATCGACATGCCGGATACGGCCAGTAACCTGCTGATCTCCAGCCCCAGCGACACCATTTTATTCAGTAATAACCAGGCGGCATACCCGCCGGGGACCAAGCTCGACGCCACCCCGCCTGCATGGATGATGCAGAAACAGGAAGCAAGCCGCAGCCTGGTGTTTACCAGTCAGTGGTCGTTTCAGGAAGCCTTCAGCACGGTGTACTGGCTGTTGCCGCTGCTGGCGATGGTCATTGGTTCCCTCATTTTTGTCAGTATGTACACGGCCAGACGCACGGCGCGGCTTGCCGGTGTCACATTGCGTGGTTTGTACGATGAGTTAGAAATGGCGGCAGCCACGGGGGCACCGCCCAAAGCACAGCAGCTGGACAATGAAGCGTTGGAGCTGGCCGATATCCGCCAGGCTTTTTATGCTCTCACCCGCAATTTGTTAGAAGTGTCCCTGTCCAATGAGCAATTCGCCAATGTCCTGGACTCCTTAGGTGAAATGCTGCTGGTAGCCGATGATCGCCACGACACCCTGTTAAGCAACCAGCGGTTAAAGCACTTCTGTCAGCAGTACACTATTGATGAAAGTCAGTTCGCCAAAGATCTCCACCCGCACCTTATTGCAGCCTCAGTCACCGAACTCCACTATCCGGCGCAAAACAATGCAAAGGAGATGCACGTTGCCTGGAGCGCGATGCCGCTGCTGGATAGCAACCACAAGCGCACCGGCACGGTTTATGTCGGTGAAGATATGACCCGCCAGCGCTCGCTGGAAAGCCATGTAAAATTACTCAACCAGGCCATTGACGAAGCCACTGTCGCCACGGTTATTACCGACATCCAGGCAGACGATCAGCCAGTGGTATACGTGAATAAGGCGTTTCAAAAACTTACCGGGTACCGGCCGGACGAAATTATCGGCCAAAACTGCCGCATGCTGCAGGGGAGTGGCACGTCCCGGGGCAATGTGGCACGCGTTCGTCAGGCCGTGGCCAACCGCCAGCCAGT
>JBPEWW010000428.1:0-4081 GCA_052032275.1 Alteromonas sp.
GACCTGATCTGGACTAATGGCCCGATGGGCACGGTCACCTACGGCGATGTGTTTCATCAGAATGAAGTGGAACAGTCCACCTATAACTTTGATTATGCCAACGTCGAATCGCTGTTTCGTACCTTCGATGAATGTGAGGCCAGCAGTAAACTGCTGATTGAAAACAACCTGCCCTTACCGGCTTACGAACAGGTTATGAAAGCATCACACGCTTTCAACATGCTGGACGCCCGTCACGCCATCTCGGTAACTGAGCGCCAGCGTTATATATTACGGGTGCGGACACTGGCCAAGGCCTGTGCAGAAAGCTATTACGCCGCCCGCGAATCGCTAGGATTCCCATTGTGCAATAAGGAGCAGTCAGCGTGAGAACCGAGAACCTGTTAATTGAATTAGGCACCGAAGAGCTCCCGCCTACCGCCCTCAAAGCACTGGGTGAAAGCTTTGCCAGCCTGTTTCGCAGCGCACTGGAATCCGCTGAGCTGTCATTTGCGTCAGTCAGCTGGTTTGCCGCCCCCCGTCGTCTGGCCGTGTATGTGACTGAACTGGCCGAGGGGCAAGAGGACAAAACGGTAGAAAAACGGGGTCCGGCTGTGTCAGCGGCCTTTGATGAAGCCGGCAACCCAACCAAAGCGGCACTGGGCTGGGCCCGGGGTAACGGCATTGAGGTGGCTGACGCGGAGCGTCTGGTCACAGACAAGGGTGAATGGCTGTTGCATAAAGCCCATGTGCCCGGGCAACCGGTCACGGCACTGCTGGAATCATTACTCAATCAGGCTATTGCCAAACTGCCGATTCCTAAGCCCATGCGTTGGGGTAATTATAACACCCAGTTTATCCGCCCCGTACATACCCTCGCGGTACTGTATGGCAGTGAAGTCGTCAATATGACCGCGCTGGGCCTGGCCAGCGGCCGTGTGGTGCAGGGTCACCGTTTCCATGGTGAGGCCACCTTTGAACTGGATCACGCTGACCATTATGCCACGGCATTGGAGGCCCACTATGTAGTGGCCGATTTCCAGGCCCGGGCCGACAAGGTACGCGAAGGGCTTGAGCGTAATGCCAGCGCCCTGCAGCTGCATGCCGACTACGACGATGCGTTACTGGAAGAGATCGCCTGTCTGGTGGAGTGGCCCGTAGTCCTGACGGCCAGCTTCGACAAGGGCTTTCTCGATGTGCCTAAAGAAGCACTGATCTACACCATGAAAGATGATCAGAAGTATGTGCCGTTACTGGACAGTGAAGGCAACCTCTCGAATACCTTTCTGTTCGTGACCAATATCGAGAGCCAGGACCCGGCCCAGATTATATCCGGGAATGAAAAGGTGATCCGCCCTCGCCTGGCGGATGCGGAGTTCTTCTTCAATAACGATAAAAAGCAGACCCTTGAAAGCCGGCTCGATTCGTTAGACTCGGTATTGTTCCAGAAGCAGCTGGGTACACTCAAAGAAAAATCCGTGCGTATCGGCGAACTGGCGCGCTTTGTCGCCGAGCGTATCGATGCTAACGGTGAACTGGCCGAACGTGCCGGGTTGTTGTCAAAAACCGATCTGATGACCAACATGGTAATGGAATTCCCTGACGTGCAGGGAGTCATGGGCATGTATTATGCGCACAATGACGGTGAAGATCCGGTGGTCGCCCGCGCCCTGTACGAGCAATATCTGCCGCGCTTTGCGGGCGATACGCTCCCTTCCAGCAAGGAGGCCGCTGCGGTTTCGCTGGCCGATAAACTGGATACCCTGGTGGGTATTTTTGGGATTGGTCAGCTGCCTAAAGGGGACAAGGATCCCTTTGCACTGCGTCGCGCAGCCATTGGTGTTCTGCGTATTTGTGTGGAAATGAACCTTAACGTCGATCTCGATGATATGGTAAGCCAGGCTGCCAGCGTGTATGGCGATAAGCTGTCCAACGATAAGCTGCACACCCAGGTGGTGGACTTTGTACTGGGCCGGTTTGTTGCCCTGTTGCAGGACCAGGGGATCAGCATGGACGTGATCCAGGCGGTCTCTGCCCGTCGCCCTACCCAGCCCTCTGACTACGCTGCCCGGGTCGCCGCGGTGTCGGACTTCAAACAGCTCGAGCAGGCTGAAGCCCTGGCGGCGGCGAATAAGCGGGTAGCCAACATTCTGGCTAAACAGGCCGGCAACGTTTCTGCGCAGGTTGATCCATCCCTGTTCGATAATCAGTACGAAACAGCATTGTACGAAGCCTTGCAAGGGGCCGAAACGCAGGTGCGCGCAGCAGCGGCTGAGCACAATTACCCTGCGGTACTGGCAGCACTTGCTACATTACGTGATGTGATTGATGCGTTTTTTGACAATGTGATGGTCATGGCTGACGATGAGACAGTGCGTAATAATCGTCTCGCCTTGCTGGCGCTGTTGCGGGAATTGTTCCTGACCACGGCCGATATATCGCAACTGGCAAAAGCGTAACCGTCGATAACGATCAATACGCCCCGGTTACTGGTTCAGGTAGCCGGGCGTCTAGAGGATACAGTGATAAAGAATACTGCTTTACTAAGTCTGATGCTCATACTGTCAGCCTGCTCGACCACCGGGTCGATTTCAGTGCCTGGCATGTCTTCTGAGCCTGACGTCGCGTTTTCGGAGCTTTATCTCCGGGGCGTGTTTAACTGGTGGGAAGCCTCCCCTGACTACCGGTTTTCTCAGGGCAATGGCGGCTGGCAGGTTGATGTCGAACTGATTGCTGATGGCCAGCCGTACGACTTTAAAGTCTCTGACAAGCACTGGAGCCCGTCACAAAGTTGCGGTGGAAAGTACAAAGGTCAGCCGGTCAGCCTTAACTCAACCAGCTATCTGGTGTGTGCCGGTGATTCTGAGACGTTGCAATTTACGCCCACCGAAACCGGTACCTACCGCTTTACGATTATGGCCGCCAGCGGCAACGAGATACGCTTATTGATTACCCGCAGGGGCTGACACCATCATGGTGATGAAAACTCTCTGAGGCGGCGATAGCCGCCTTTTTTGTGGGTGTTGCCAGCCAAAGTTTAGCCCGCTTAGGCTACTGTACCCAGCCTATTATGCGCTGAGATAACTTTGTGGCCACTACCCCCACCATACCGCCGAAACACACGGCAATGGCAAACGCCGCTGGCCAGGCTAACAGAAATGCCTGCAGCCAGTTAGCCCAGAAGTGATCGGTGATACCAAGATTCAGATAAGTTACCCACCCCGACATCAGCAATGACAGCAGTAATGACATGCAAAAAGAAAAGCAGAGTTTGTATATCCACTGCGCCATATTGACCACCTTGCGCTCACACGCTCTACACCCATTTCCGCTATGGTACTCCCAAGCCTCCTACGCTTCAATTTGCCAGCGTAATCAGGTTACCTGAACGTGGAAATAAAAAAACCCGGCACACAGGCCGGGTTTAGGTAAAGTGAGTGTGATGCTGGACTACACGTCCAGATTCTCAACTTTCAGTGCGTTGGCTTCAATAAACTCTCTGCGCGGCTCCACCTGATCACCCATCAGCGTGGTAAACAGCTGATCACAGGCGATGGCATCTTCAATGGTCACCTGCAACATACGCCGGCTGTCCGGGTCCATGGTGGTTTCCCACAATTGCTCCGGATTCATCTCGCCCAGCCCTTTGTAACGCTGGATATACTGACCTTTCTTCGCTTCATGCATCAGCCACTCCAGGGCTTCCTTAAACGACGACACCGGCTGTTTACGTTCGTTACGTTGCACGAAGGCGTCGTTGTCCATCATGTTATTGATGGCATGATTCAGTTCCTTCAGGCGCTGGTACTCCGTGGACTCAATAAAGTCCCGGTTCAGTGAGTACTCGTAATCAATGCCATGCATGCGCATGATAATAGTAATGTAGAACTCACTGAGCTCATCATCGCGACGGATTTCATGCCGGTAGGTCGCACCGTCATTCTCTTTCTCCGTCAGCTGGGTCACGAATCGTTCGGCGATACCATCCAGTGTCGCCTCATCCTTCAGGTCAGCCAGGTCGATGGTCGGGGTATAAATCATCCGGTACAGAATGGCAGCAGGCATTACCCGACGCATTCTGGCAATCATTTTCTCCACACTC
>JBPEWW010000429.1:0-2635 GCA_052032275.1 Alteromonas sp.
AACCCGGCCTATAAGGGGCAGATTATTTTACGTAATAATCGCTTTGTCGGCGCCCCGGACCATCGCTTCAATGACATTATTGAAGGCCGTAAAAACGGGGCCGCGCTGGGAGGATTTGTCCGCCACTCGGCGATTTATAACAACACCCTGGCCTATGCCAACGACGATGCCATAGAGATAGACGGCGGTCAGCACAATGTGCTGGTGTACAACAATGACATTGCTCATACGTACACCGGCATCAGTGCCATCCCCGCCAGGGTAGGCCCCAGTTTTATCTTCAATAATTACATTCATGATCTGGGTGATGAAAACGGCAAGCAATGGGCGGCGATCAAGCTTGGCGGACTGGTGGCCGGCCCGATGGGCCAGGTGAACCTGTTTCATAATTTTATTACTGTAGCCCGAAATGGCATTACCGCCTCCCGCTTTAAAGACGATGACAGCTTCTGGGTTAACGCCAGCAACAATATTGTGATCACTAAAAAAGCGCACAATATGGTAGGTTACAATGTTTATGATCCTGAGGCCTTCCCGGGCTCAGCGTTTAGCCAGAATCTGTTTTATAACCTGGCACTGGGCGAGGCTAAAGTCACCGCCCCTGTCGGACAGCGTCACGACAGGGGCATTCGCGTAAGTCAGCAACAGGCTGAACAACTGTTCGGGCAGGCTGAGCGAGCCTGGCTGCCAGCCGCCCGGCTACACGCCATACCCGGTTTCACGCAGGTATCGGCAAACGGAGAAGCTTTTTTATATGGACTTAACCCGGCGCTTCCGCGCTAACCAACGCCGGCGACAAATCGCCAACAGGGAAACAGTATGTCACTGAAAAAGAAGTCAATAACGGGTGCGTTCTTTAACCTGTCAGCGAATGGCTTCGCCCAGCTTATTAACTTTGTGGTCTATGCCATTATGGCGCGGATCCTGGGTGTGGAAGAGTTCGGGCTGGTGGCAATCTGCCTGATGGTGGTGGAGTTCTGTAACCTGTTTGTCACGGTGGGCGTCAGCCAGAACCTCATTCAGCGCCACTCCTGGGACGATAAGTTTGCCAGTTTGTCTTTTTGGGTACTGATGGGGGTTTCACTTGCCATCGCCGTGTTTATGTTTGCCGTGGCGGTGCCCGTTGCCTGGTTCAGTTATTCTGAGCTGGCCGCCCAGCTGATTGCCGCGCTGGCCGTGATCCCCATCGCCAATGGCTTCCGGCTGGTGCATAAAGCCCGCCTGGAACGCGACTTCCACAATAAAGCGCTCGCCGCCTACGATATGGCCGGGGTATTGGCCGGCGGCGCGGTTTCGATAATCACAGCGCTGCAGGGGTTCGGCGCCTGGGCGATCATTTACGGCAAAATTGTCCAGGCCATCGTCTCCACCGTCCTTACCTGGGTGCAGTCGTCGTTCCGGCCGGTCTGGGTGCGTGACCGGGAGGGGCTGTCAGAAATTATTGTGTTTGCCAAACCCCTAATTGCCACGGCGTTTATTAACTTTTTTTCCAGCAAAGCCACCAATATGGTGATTGCGTTTTTCCTGGGCGCAGCCACCTTTGCGTATGCTTCCGTGGCCCGACAGGGGTTTTCGGTGATTAACAACCTGACCTTTCAGCCACTCAACCGTATTGCCCTGGCCGGACTGTCCCGGGTGGACGAGCACCGCCTCAGTCTGGCATTTGCGCGCATCACCAGCCTGACGGCATTGTTTGTGATCCCGGTATATTTTGGGGTGGGGGCTGTCGCCCACCCGTTTATTACCCTGGTATTTGGTGACAAATGGGCCCAGTCGGCCGATCTGCTAACCCTGCTTTCGCTGGTCGCGCCTACCCAGGTAATGGCGTATTACCTCCCGAACCTGCTGATTTCACAGGGCAAACCTGAAAAAGCGTTCACACTGAATGTGATCAATCTGATTGTCAATTTCGCGTTCCCGCTGGCACTGGTTTACTGGGGGCTGACTGCCACCATTGTGGGCCTGGTACTTGCCAACTATGTCACGTTATTCCTTAAGTTTAAGGTGGTGGAGCAGCATATCGGCATTTCGCTGGGCCAGGCGCTGCGCCATACCTGGATGTTTTCGGTGGCCGGTCTGATCATGTTTGCAGGGGTGCTTTATTGTGAGCACACCGATATATTTGGCCTGCAGAACCTGTTTGCTGAACTGGCGGCACTGGTCGCACTGGGTGCGCTTATTTACAGCCTGGTATTGCTGGTATGTTTCCGCAGAAAAACATTGGCGGTGTTAAACGACTTGCGGCACCAACCGGCTAGGTAGCCCCCGTCTGGCCCTCCCGGCCCCCCAGCAGAGGCAGTTAAGGCGCCACAGAGCGCGCCCCGTGAGGCCATTAGACGTCCCACCAGTCCGTGCCGATGGGAAGCATGTCCCCACGGCCTGGCGGTGAACACCGGGCCTGGGCTAACACGCAGCTAAAACCCCGGTTACACGCCCCACAGGTCTGCCGGGAACGCGCGGTAGAGTTGCTCTGCCTGCGCCGACAGATCCGGAGGGGTCTCACGGGCCACACTTAACCCTTCTGCTACTGAAGTGACTCTGGGCACCCGGTTGCGGCGCGTACCGGCATAATAGTCTTCGTACTTAAACATGGACTCACCGCTGTTGGAGTCAAGAAACACCGCCGGGATCCCGT
>JBPEWW010000043.1:0-5261 GCA_052032275.1 Alteromonas sp.
TTAACTTGTGGGGCTTTGGTCCAAATAAGCGGCCTAACGCGGTACCCAGTGATGAGCAGATTGCTGAAGTACGGGAGTACGTGGGCCTGGATAAGCTGTCAGTAACTGCGGATGGGCTGAATAAAGCCCATCCGATGGTTTACGTGGACTTATCTACCATCGCTAAGGGCTACGGCGTAGATCAGCTGGCTGAATTAATAGAGCGCCACGGGCACACCAATTACCTGATTGAGATTGGTGGTGAAATGCGGGTGCGCGGACATCGCGGTAACGGTGATGAGTGGCTCATTGCTATAGAAAAACCGGTGGTAAATGAACGCGCAGTGCAAAAAGTGGTCTCAGTGGGTAACAATGCTATCGCGACCTCAGGTGACTACCGTAATTACTATGAGGAAGATGGCATCCGGTATTCCCATCTCATCGATCCACAAACCGGTAAGCCGGTGACCCACAATCTGGTGTCTGTGACCGTTGTCCATCCGTCGTCAATGACCGCCGATGGGTTGGCAACAGCTTTTAATGTGATGGGCTGGGAAGGTGCCAAGCGCGTAGCGGAGCGGGAGTCGCTGGCGGTCTTTTTGATAAAGAAAACCGAAGACGGATTTAAGGAGTTTGCATCACCAGAATTTGATAGAATGGTTGATGTACATAATTAGTACGAACACGTTTAGGGGTTAAAGCATGTCCACGTTTATTCTTGCATTTGTATTCTTTCTGGCTATGGTTCTGGCTATGGCTGTAGGGTATCTGGTGCAACGAAAATCTATTTCCGGAAGCTGTGGCGGCCTGGGAGCCTTAGGTATCGAAAAAGCCTGTGATTGCCCGGAGCCGTGTGACAGGAAAAAGTCGCGAATGGAAAAAGAAGCAGCGCGCGAGCGCAAGCTCAAAGAGTGGAAAGAAAACCAGATTTTATAGAATCAGGCGGGGTAACCCGCCTTTTTTTTGCGTGCTATTTTTCATTTCTTCTCCTCCGCTTAGACTGCTTCTGTCATCTTACTTCCCTGCAACCCGACTTCAGCATATCTGAGTCACACCGCGTGATTCGTGAGGCTGGTCTTTCCCTGCTGACAGCCCGTAGCCAGACAGGCGCGTAAAAAAAGGCGCTGGCAGGACTGGCAGACTTTGCGCTAGAATACTGGCTATGTATACAGGTGAATTTCCCCGTGCGAAAAATTATCCACATTGACATGGACTGCTTTTATGCCGCTGTGGAGATGCGTGATAATCCGTCGTTAAGGTCGGTGCCCATCGCCATTGGCGGCAGTTCTGCGAACCGTGGGGTTATCTCTACCTGTAACTATCCCGCCCGTAAATTTGGTGTGCGGAGCGCCATGGCTACGGCTTACGCCATGCGCTTATGTCCGGATTTGGTGTTGGTGAAGGGGCGTATGGATGTGTATGCCCGGGAGTCTCAGAAGATCCGTGCTATTTTCGCGGATTACACCGATCTCATCGAGCCGTTGTCGCTGGATGAGGCGTACCTGGACGTGACCAACACCGGCCTGTTTGGGGGCAGTGCCACGCTTATTGCCGAGGATATTCGCCGCCGTATCAGTAGCGAGCTCAATCTTACCGCCTCCGCCGGCGTGGCACCGTGTAAATTTGTGGCCAAGGTCGCCAGCGATGAAAACAAACCTGATGGCATCTGCGTGGTTACGCCGGATAAGCTCGACCGGTTTGTGCGCACCCTGCCGCTGGAGAAAATTCCCGGTGTAGGCAAGGTCACGTTACAGAAGTTACATCGCATGGGCCTGAAAACCTGTGACGATATCAGGCAATATCCGTTTGAGCGGCTGCAACGGGAGCTTGGCAAGTTTGGCAGCGTATTATGGAACCGGGCACACGGCATCGACGATCGCGCGCTGACTGTCTCACGGGAACGTAAGTCGATTGGCGTAGAGCGAACGCTCAGCGAAGATATTCACACCCTGGAGGCGTGCCAGGCCTTTATCCCGACATTGTGGGAGAAATTGCAGGAGCGCGTTGCCAATCAGCGTAAGCGTACCGGCCGGGAGGTCAGAATTCGCACCCAGGGCGTCAAGCTGAAGTTCAGCGATTTCCAGCTTACCACCGTCGAGCATCGTCAGGGCGAGCTGAACGAGGCCTACTTTCATACGCTGATGCAGGAGGCGTTCGCGCGGGCCACAGGCCGGGGAGTCCGCTTAGTGGGGCTACATCTGGGACTGGCGGATCCGCTGGATATTCAACAATTACCGTTACCGTTTGAGGAATAACTATGTCGCAATTTACGATCAAGCCAGGCCGCTATCAACATTACAAAGGGCCGTTTTATGAGGTGCAGGGGGTCGCTTTGCATTCAGAAACCGAAGAGCCCCTGGTGGTTTATCGCCCCTGCTACGGTGAACGCGACTTATGGGTGAGGCCCTACGCCATGTTTACAGGGACGGTGGAAGTAGAGGGCCGCACACTGCCACGCTTTGCCTACGTAGGTGACACTGACGCAGCGTCAGAATAAAACTACGTGATCTATACTCAGTCCGGACACATAACACTCTAAGCCCTCACGAGTAACGGATACTATTATGATCACAAAATTAACCGCTTTGGCGGCCACAGCAGCCTTGTTGTTCACCGCGAATACCCAGGCTAACGACCGCTTTGCGGACGTCACTATCAAGGCAACAGCGCTGAAAGGCGCGGTTCACATGTTGCAAGGCGCCGGTGGCAACATCGGGGTCTCCGCCGGGGAAGACGGCATTTTAATCATTGATGATCAGTATGCCCCGCTGGCAGAAAAAATTGCCGCTGCTCTGGGGGAACTGGGCAATGACTCACCACGCTACATCGTTAATACGCACTACCACGGCGATCATACGGGCGCCAACGCCTTCTTCCATGAGCACAAAGACTCGACAATTTTCGCCCATGAGAATGTGCGTGTCAGGCTGGCCAATGATGACAAGGTCTCAGCCGCGGCACTGCCGGTGGTGACCTATGCTGAGGGGATCACCCTGCATTTTAATGGCGAAACCGTGCATGTGATGCACTTACCCAAGGGGCATACCGACGGCGATAGCGCGGTCTGGTTTGAAGAGCCGGATGTCCTGCACACCGGCGACCTGTTTTTTAATGAACGCTTTCCTTATATTGATTTAAACGGGGGCGGTAGCGTGACCGGCTATATTGAGTCAGTAAAAACATTACTTGATAAAACCGATGAAGACACGGTGATCATACCCGGTCACGGTCCATTAGCAGATAAAGCTGATTATCAGCAATTTCTGGAAATGATTGAGGCCACCCGGGAAATTGTGCTGACTCACAAACGTGAAGGGAAAACGGTAGAAGAGGTGGTGGCCGCCGGCTTAGGGGAACAGTGGCAGAGCTGGAGTTGGAACTTTATTACTGAGGAAAAATGGATCCGCACGCTGTATCAATAAGCCTGTCCCTGCCACCCAAAACATTAGCGAGCGCGGCCCTTTGGCCGCGCTTTTTGTTTAGCTTGATGCCTTGCGGGTGAAAACCCAATATAACAGCGCGCCGACTACGCACTCGCCAACCAGAAACCACCAGGCTTGCTGATCGGACTGGGCCACCGACCAGGCGCACGTAGTAAGGGCGACTATAGGCACCAGGTACGCGGCTACCCGCCGGAGCAAGGTGTCAGCCCCGGGCCACTGACGCTGTAACTTCAACAAGGCCAGAATGCAAATTGCGTACACCAGCAGGCGTGCCAGCACGCTGGCGATGGCCAGCCACACAAAGCTACCACTTACCGCCATGGCCGCGGCAAAGAGACACAGTAAGCCAATCGACATATCCGGGGTAGCGAATCTGGGGTGGATCCGGGCGAGGGGCTTAGGCAGTGTGCCTTCCTGCGCCATCGCAAACGTCAGCCGGGAAGTCGATATACTGTTGGCCAGTAAGTTGCCCAACACCGAAACCACTGCCGTCAGTGTCATGATCATGGCCCCGACCGGCCCGAACAGCGCATTGGCCAGGGCAATGAGTGGTGCATCGTCGGGGGGCTGAGGGCCCATGACCTGCCAGTAGACATACTGCACCAGACAATAAAAAACGGCGATGGCGATGACGGTCAGCATCAGAGCGCGGGGAATCGTCCGCGCCGGGCGTTCGGTTTCCCCCGAGGTGACTACCACGGTTTCAAAACCGATGAAGGCATACAGGGTCAACAACGCGGCGGTGCCCAGCGTATCCAGTTCCGGTAAGGTCAGGGCCAGCGGTCGCGCCGGCATCTGATACCAGCCCACCCCGATCAGTAATATAAACGGCAGCAGTTTTAATGCTGTTATGGCGTCAAGCGTGCGAATAGCGCGGCGCACCCCGGTGACATTCACGACAAATAACAGCAGACTGAGCACCAGGATGGCAGTGACTTCGCCCATGGGGAGCTGCAGCTGTGGCCAGACATAGCCGGCATACAGCAGCAGCACATGCATATTGGCGGCGATGGCCGTTGAGCGCGCCAGATAATACAACCAGCCGGTCTGAAACGCGGCAAAACGTCCAAAAGCTGCCTCGCTATAGACGGTGGGGCCCCCGGTCTTGTGCAAGTGGGTGGCCAGCTGCCCGAAGCACCAGACAATGGACAACATAAGGGCGCCAAACAGCAGAAATATCCATGGGCTGGCAGGGCCCAGCGTGGCGGCCATTTTGGCGGGCAGGGCAAAGATCCCTGCGCCAATCAGGCCATTGAGCACCAGAAAACTGGCGCCCATAAAACCGATGTTACGTTTAAGATGCACCCGGTAGGCCCCGTCTGGTTAGTGGCCGCTGGCCTGAAAAACTTTGTCACCGGCCAGATAGGTCTGCAGTACGGTGGTTTTCCATAGCTCGGAGGCAGGAATGGCAAAGATATCCTGATCAATCAGAATAAAGTCAGCCCACTTTCCTTCTTCCAGGGTGCCGATACTTTGCTCCATGTGGCCGGCGTACGCCGCATCCAGGGTGAAGCCTTTAAATGCCTGTTGCAGGCTCATGGCCTCGTGGGCATACCAGCCTTCTACCGGCTGATTGTTGCGATCCTGTCGTGTTACGGCAGCGTGCAGGCCGAAGAACGGATTCGCTAACTCCACCGGGAAGTCAGAGCCTAGGGGGAGGGGCATACCTGATGATAACAGGGTCTTCCATGCGTAGGCGCCCGCCATACGCTCTTCGCCAATGCGATCTTCGGCCATATTCATATCACTGGTGGCATGGGTGGGCTGCATGGAAGGTAATACCCCCAGCTGTGCAAAGCGGGGTAAATCGGCCACATCGATGACCTGAGCATGTTCAAT
>JBPEWW010000430.1:0-8028 GCA_052032275.1 Alteromonas sp.
GTAACTTCGGCGTGCCAGCGTTTGAATTCGTACTCGGCATACAGGGTGCTCAATGCCTGGTTGTCAGCGTCAGCGGGACAGAGAGTTTCCGGACTGTAGTCCAGATCCATATCAATTTTAATGGTAGCCAGCTCATAGGATAAGCGCGCCTGTTCCTCATACTCTGCCATTTTCTTTGCCATGGTCTTGCTGCCACGGAACGAGAGGTCGGCAATTTTATCGAGGTTTTTATAAATAGCATCAATACCGCCAATGCCATTTAGCAGGGCCTGTGCACTTTTGTCACCGACACCTGGCACGCCGGGGATGTTGTCCACTTTGTCGCCTTTCAGTGCCAGAAAGTCGATCACCAGTTCTGGCGGGATCCCGAACTTTTCTTTTACCCCGTCCACGTCAAGCAACTGATTGTTCATGGTGTTGATCAGCGTCACGTGCTGATTAACCAGCTGCGCCATATCCTTGTCACCGGTGCTGATCAGGGTGTCGATCCCTTTCTCGGTGGCTACATGCGCCAAGGTGCCAATCACATCGTCGGCTTCGACGCCGTCCTCAATAATAATCGGCAGCCCCATGGCTTTAATGATTTCATGCAGCGGCGCGATCTGGCCGGCAAGCTCTTCAGGCATAGGCGGGCGGTTAGCTTTGTATTCTGTATAGATTTCGTCGCGGAACGTTTTGCCTTTTGCGTCAAATACCACCGCAATGTGGGTAGGCTGATACTGCTTGAGCAGGCTTTTCAGCATGTTTACCACGCCATAGATAGCGCCGGTATCCTGCCCCTTAGAGTTGGTCAGCGGGGGCAGGCCGTGGAAAGCCCGGAATAAATACGATGAGCCATCAACCAGAATAAAGGGTGGCTTGTTAGAGTCAGACATAGGGAAATTCGATCGGGAAAAATAATATGCAAAAGGATGCCATAGGGTAGACGGGATCGCTACCAAATGCGTGGATTTATCCACGGCGATCTGTGGATAACTTTGTGATCTAAATTGCGGGCACGCAGGATCCTCGCGATCAATACATTAACGTTGATCACGATACATTAAAGAAAAAATAAGGCTTTACATTACAAAACGTGGCAGCAGGTGAACCCTGAATACAATCCCTTGTTTTGTGGATAACTTGGCGGCGTTATTCTTGTGTTAACCAAGTTGGCCAAGTAATGTAGCATAGTGCAGGATATGAACAATACTGTTGGTTAATAATTTTTTGCTAGAAACCGGTTAATAAATCGCCGGTTTTTGCATAAGTAAGCAGTACCAAGGTCTGGGAGGACATGATGAAAAATATCGCAGTGATTTTAAGCGGTTGCGGCGTGTTCGACGGCGCGGAAATTCACGAAGCTGTGCTTACCCTGCTGGCTATCCGTCAGGCCGGCGCTAACTATCAGTGTTTTGCGCCCGATAAACCCCAGCTGCACGTGGTGAATCACCTGACCGGCGATGCGGAAGACGGCGCAAGCCGCAACGTGCTGACAGAATCGGCCCGCATCGCGAGAGGCGAAATAAAACCAGTGACCGCATGTAACGCGGCTGACTTTGACGCGCTTATTCTACCCGGTGGGTTTGGAGCTGCGAAAAACCTGTGTACCTTTGCCATCGACGGTGAGCAGTCACAACCCGATAGCGATGTGCTGGCGGTGTGTAAGGCCTTCGCGGACGCCGGTAAGCCGGCGGGCTATGCCTGTATTGCACCGGCGCTGGCGGCCAGCGTTTATCCCCGCGGTGTACAGCTGACAATAGGTACCGATGAAGCCACCGCCACCGGCATTAACGCCCTGGGGGCAGAACACGTGAACTGCCAGGTGGATGAGGTAGTAATAGATAATGACCATAAGCTGGTGACCACGCCGGCCTATATGCTGGCGCAGGATATCCTTGACGCGCAGGCCGGTCTGACCAAAATGGTAAACAGCGTGCTGGCAATGACATAAAGTGAGCAGGGTGCGTTGCGCAGGTTTTGCTTTCTGCGTGCGCACCGCATACTATTGCCCCCAGCATCCTCGCCATCAAGCGCAGCGTCACTTGTTGCTCTGGCCCAAGCCAGAATTACTATAAGAAAAGGCAAACGGAAACATGCACTACCGTGCAATTGTACGAATTCTGGGACTACTGGTCGCCCTGTTCAGTGTGACCATGATCCCACCCGCAATCGTGTCGTTAATTTATGCCGATGGCAGTGGCTTACCTTTTACACTCGCCTTCATCCTGTGTGTGGTGACCGGCACCGCATTCTGGTACCCGAATCGCGACCACCGTAAAGACTTACGAGCGAAAGAAGGTTTTCTGATTGTGGTGTTGTTCTGGACCGTACTGGCCAGCTTTGGTGCCATTCCGTTTATGTTGCTGGAGCAACCCAGCATGACCGTGACCGATGCCTTTTTTGAGTCGTTTTCCGGACTGACCACAACCGGGGCTACGGTCATCGAAGGGATCGAATTTCTGCCTCATTCCGTGCAGTTTTACCGCCAGCAACTGCAGTGGCTGGGCGGTATGGGGATCATCGTACTGGCCGTGGCCATCCTGCCGATTCTGGGGGTCGGGGGTATGCAGCTGTATCGGGCCGAAACCCCGGGACCGGTCAAAGACTCGAAGATGACGCCGCGGATAGCCGATACGGCCAAGCATCTCTGGTACATTTACCTGTCGCTGACAACCGCGTGCACCGTGTCTTACTGGGTGGCCGGCATGGGCTGGTTTGATGCCATTTGCCACGCGTTTTCTACCGTGGCGATTGGCGGGTTCTCCACCCACGACGCCAGTTTGGGCTACTTCAACAGTCCGGCAGTCAATGTGGTCTGTGCGGTATTTCTGCTGATTGCCGCGCTTAATTTCTCGTTGCATTATGCCGCTGCTGCCTCCCGCTCACTGAAAGGCTACTGGCAGGACCCTGAATTCAAAGCCTTCTTTGTCATTCAGGCCTCACTGATCGTGGTGTGTTTTTTGGTGCTGACATTATCCGGCTATTACGGCAATGCCGAACAGGCGCTGGATCAGGCCATGATCCAGTCGGTGTCCATCAGCACCACCGCAGGGTTTGCCACCACCGATTTTGCGTCCTGGCCATCTTTCCTGCCTATCCTGCTCATATTTGCGAGTTTTATTGGTGGCTGCGCCGGTTCAACCGGGGGCGGGCTAAAGGTTATCCGGGTATTTTTGCTGTTTCTGCAGGGCAAGCGTGAGGTTGACCGGCTTATTCACCCGAAGGCTGTGTATTCGGTGAAGCTGGGTGAACGGGCCATGCCGGATCGGGTTGTTGAAGCGGTCTGGGGCTTCTTCTCGGCCTACGCGATTGTCTTTGTGGTAATAATGATCGGGCTGATTGCTACCGGCCTGGATAACCTCACCGCGTTTACAGCAACGGCGGCGACCCTGAATAACCTCGGCCCCGGGCTGGGCAGTGTGGCCACCACGTATGCCGGGGTCACTGATGCGGGCAAGTGGCTGCTGGTTACTGCCATGCTGTTCGGACGACTGGAAGTGTTTTCGCTATTGGTGCTGTTCTCACCGACCTTCTGGCGCGGCTAACGGATATTGGGCAACCACGGCGTTGGCTGACCGGTTAGTCGCTAGCCAAAGAAGAAGGCACTGGGCTGGAACAGTTTCTCGACATCCCCGATATACTTCTTATTAACCAAAAACAGGATCACGTGATCATTGGCTTCGATGGTGGTGTCACTGTGGGCAATGATCACCTGCTCATCGCGCACCACGGCACCAATGGTTGTCCCCGGCGGCAGTTTAATATCGCCAATTTGTCTGCCCACCACTTTCGAGGTATTTTCATCGCCGTGGGCAATCGCTTCGATAGCTTCCGCAGCACCGCGACGAAGTGAGTACACATTAACTATATCACCCCGACGGACGTGGGTGAGCAGGGCCGAGATGGTGGCCTGTTGCGGCGAGAAAGCAATATCTATTTCGCCACCCTGTACCAGATCCACATATGCGCTGCGTTGGATCAGCACCATGGCTTTCTGGGCCCCCATGCGTTTGGCCAGCATGGCAGACATAATGTTTGCTTCGTCGTCGTTGGTTACGGCTATAAAGGCATCGACCTGTTCCACCCCTTCTTCACTGAGCAATTCAGAGTCCGAGGCGTCACCGCAGAAAACAATAGTTTTATCGAGGTGGGCGGACAGGTACTGAGCCCGTTCGTGACTGTACTCAATGAGTTTCACGTTATGCTTGTGTTCCAGCCGTTTGGCCAGCCCTGCGCCAATTAGCCCGCCGCCGGCAATCATAATGCGCTTATAACTGGATTCCAGCTTCTGCAGCTCACTCATAACCGCGCGAATATGCTTGGTGGCCGCAATAAAGAAGACTTCGTCGTCGGCCTCAATCACGGTAGTGCCCAGCGGACGGATAGGGCGGCCACGCCGGTAAATGGCGGCAACCCGGGTTTCCACGTTGGGCATGTGTTCTTTCAGGGCTGAAAGGGCATGGCCTACCAGCAGCCCCCCATAATAGGCTTTAACCGCCACCAGGCTGGCTTTGCCGTCGGCAAATTCCACCACCTGCAAGGCACCGGGGTAGTCGATAAGACGTTTAATGGCCTTGGTAACTAACTGTTCCGGGGCAATAATGTGGTCAACCGGAATGTCCTGCTGTTTATACAGTTGTTCCTGATAAATGATGTACTGTTCAGAGCGAACCCGGGCAATTTTGGTGGGGGTTTTAAACAGGCTGTAGGCCACCTGACAGGCCAGCATGTTACTTTCGTCACTGTTGGTGACCGCTATCAGCATGTCGGCATCTTCCGCGCCGGCTTTTCTTAACACGTCGGGATGTGAGCCTACCCCGGTCACCACCTGCAGGTCGAGGCGATCCTGCAGCGTTCGCAAGGTGGTGGGGTCAGAATCAATGACTGTGATCTCGTTCTTCTCACCCACCAGGTTTTCGGCAAGCGTGCCGCCAACTTGTCCTGCGCCGAGAATAATGATCTTCATTGATGCTGCTAATGCCTGTGCTGAGGGTTGCTAACCGGTAGACTTTATCAGCCTAGCATAATAGAAACCATCCATTTGTGCCTCACCGGGTAAGATCTGGCGTCCGGGCTTAACTGGCGTCTCTGTGTCTGTCAGTGGCAGCAGACTGGCATCAGGGGTGTCGCGAAGAAACCGTGCAATCTGTTCGTGATTCTCATCGGGTAACAGTGAGCAGGTGGCATACAGCAGGGTGCCACCTGGTTTCAGCATCTGCCACATGGCATCCAGAATCTGTGCCTGCAGGCTGACCAGCGCCGCGATGTCGGTGCGCTTGCGCAACCAGCGGATATCCGGATGGCGGCGGATCACCCCCGTGGCCGAGCAGGGGGCATCAAGCAGAATGCGGTCGAAGGGCACGCCATCCCACCACGAGGTCACTGCTGCATCCGCGCACAGGATCTCAGGCTGATGCCCGAGGCGCTGCATATTTTCGTGCACGCGGTCCAGCCGCGACGCCTCGGCATCCAGTGCCAGACAATGACCCAATGCAGGGGCCAGTTCCATGATATGTCCGGTTTTGCCTCCCGGCGCCGCGCAGCAATCCAGAATACGCTCATTTGCCTGCGGTGCCAGTAATGGCGCGGCCAGCTGCGCGGCACCGTCCTGTACCGCAAACCAGCCCTGTTCAAAGCCAGGCAGGGTGGTGATATCGCAGCGCGTATTCAGGATGATAGCGTCCGGGTGACTGGCGGGGCAGCTATAGTCAATATTCTGCTCGTCCAGCGCCAGTGCATACTGGTCACGCCCGGTTTTCAGGCGGTTGACCCTCAGCCATACCGGTGCCGGCGTATTTGACTGGGTCAGGATATCGGTCAGTGCCTCAGGGTAGGCGCGTTGTATCGCCTTATACAGCCACTTGGGAAACCCGCTGGCAACAATGGGATCGTCCACGGCTTCACTGGCCAGCCCCTGGCGATCGAAATTACGCAGGATTGCATTCACTAAGCCTTTTAGACCGGCGCCGCCCAGAAAAGCCGTGGCACTGACCGTTTCGGCCACCGCCGCATGGGCAGCCACCCGTGAAAAAGCCTGTTGGTATAACCCCAGCATGATCAGGTGCTCAATGGCCTTTTTCTGTCCTTTTAACGGACGATCCAGTAACTGCCTTAGCCAGCGTTGTAATAAGGGGAGCTGACGCATGACGCCCATGGTCATTTCATAGATCCAGGCATTATCCTGAGCAGTGTGGCGGGGCTGAATTTTTGCCAGCACATCGCGGGAAGACCGGCCCTGTTCAAGAATCTGGTATATGGCCCAGGCGCAATCTGCGCGCAGATTTTTCTGCCGCGGTAACGGTAGTGAAGTCATAAATTAATCGTCGGCGTCAAGCTGAGTGCCCACCGCGAACCAGTCACGCCGGGCGTTGAGAACATCGGCTGCCGGCAGCGCTTTCTTACCAGGTATTTGCAACTGCGTCAGCAGCAATGCCCCGTCACCGGTTGCTACCAGTATGCCCTGTTTATCTGCCCGTAAGATGGTGCCAGGCTGACCGCTGTCAGCGGTCACCTTCGCCTGCCACAGCTTTATATTATTGCCACTGGCCACCGTCCAGGCCACCGGCCAGGGATTAAAGGCACGGATATTTCGCTCCAGCTGCGCGGCTGACAGCGTCCAGTCTACCCGGGCTTCTTCTTTGGAGAGTTTTTTAGCATGTGTGGCCTGGCTGTTATCCTGCGGACGAGGCGGGTAATCCGTTAGATTATCCAGCACTTCAATGAGCGCCTCGGGACCCAGCCCGGCCAGCTTGTGGTACAGCGAGGCACTGGTATCTTCTGAGGTGATGGGAAGCCGGGCAATGTGTAAAATATCGCCGGTATCCAGGCCTTCATCCATTTGCATAATAGTTACGCCAGTTTCAGGATCTCCGGCCCAGACCGCGCGCTGAATGGGCGCGGCCCCCCGCCATTTGGGTAATATAGAGCCATGCACATTCAGGCAGCCCAGCCGGGGGGTAGCGAGCACAGGGGCAGGCAGTAATAATCCGTACGCTACCACGACCATCAGATCTGCCTGTAACGCAGCAAGCTCAGCCTGGGCATCGGCATGTTTCAGCGAGGGGGGCTGAAACACCGGCAGATCGTGTTGTTGGGCAAGTACCTTCACCTGGCTGGGTGTCAGCTTCTTACCACGGCCAGCGGGACGGTCGGGCTGGGTATATACGCCCACCACTTCATGCGCTGAGTTCAACAGGGCAGACAAGTGCTCGGCAGCGAATTCCGGCGTACCGGCAAAAACAATTTTTAATGGCCTGGTCACACTTATTCCTTAGGCGCGTGCTGCAAGCCGGGCTTCTTTTTCCAGTTTCTTGCGGATCCGCTGACGCTTAAGGGGCGACAGGTAATCCACGAACAACTTGCCTTTCAGGTGATCCAGCTCATGCTGAATGCATACTGCCAGCAAACCGTCGGCGTCCAGCGCAAATTCCTGGCCTTCCGCGTCCAGTGCTTTCACGGTGACTTTTTCAGCCCGTTCTACTTTGGCGTAGTTGCCGGGTACCGACAAACAGCCTTCTTCGCTGATAGTGGTCCCTGCGCGGGCGGTAATCTCCGGATTAATAAACACCCGGGGCGTGTCCTGATCCTCAGACACATCCATGACCACCACCTGTACGTGGCGATCCACCTGCGTGGCAGCCAGGCCGATGCCGTTTTCTGCCTTCATGGTTTCGAACATGTCCGCAACCAGGGTCCTGACTTCGTCGTTTACATCATCAACCGGTGCGGCTACAGTGCGCAGCCGCTCGTCAGGGAAACTTAATACGTCTAATATTGCCATCTGTCGTTTGCTATACCTTTCACTTGTATAAATAAATATACGATCTAACTGCCAGCACTATTTACTGCACATTCTGACATACTATTCTAACGCAATAGGGACCTGTCGTGCAGTTTTTTCCGCCAGCGCTGAATTCTGACGGTATAGTGTCGATATAGTGTCTGTGCACATAAAATCAACAGCTGACGGCATTGCGTCGTAATGAAGATAAAGGTGAGAAGGTTGAACAAAATCACTGTAAAAACACTGGTTGCGCTGCTGTGTTT
>JBPEWW010000431.1:0-4505 GCA_052032275.1 Alteromonas sp.
GGCTCCAGCTCTACCACCTGCGCCTGTTCCAGCGCCTGGGCGAAGCCGGGAAAGCGATCATAATCGGGGTTTTTAAAGTCTACCAGACTGATGGCCTGCCCTGCCGGCGTAAAATGCAGGGGCCCCACATACAGATTAGCCACCTGTTCAGGGGGGAACAGCGTCACTTTTCGTTTGCCTGCGGTCACGCAAATCAGGTTATCGGGCACATCGTAATGGGCGGCAATGCGGCTTTTGTTGCCTATCCACAGCGTCGCCAGCGGGGCTAATGCGTCCAGCGCCATCGGGTTGGCGTCGGCAAAGCCCGGCAGGCAACTGTCCAGCGTGGTGGAGCCCACATACAGGGAGTCGGGCTCTGCGTGGTCGGCCAGCGCCAGCATGTGTTGCAGGGCCGACTGGAAAGGCTGTCGCTTGCGGGTGAAATTAAAGCCTGACATATCGGCGTTGTAGAACATCCGCCCGTCTTCCTCATAAGGCAGTGCCAGACAGTCTACCGTTGCGCCCCGGTCGAAGCGGGCCAGATACTCGACCAGTGCAGCGTCGCTTGCACGGGCCGCTTTGACCACCGGCCAGTCGGCTACCAGTCCTGGCAGTGCGCGGGGCGTGGTCCAGCCGGCCAGGGCGCTGGTCAGCGCTTCCCGGGTTGTCACCTGCTCTGTGGGTACGCCCTGGCTCATCACTTAGCCACACGCGCCTTTTTACGTTCAACCAGATTCCGCAACTGCGACATAGAGGCAATAATCATGTATATCAGGGCCACATAGCCTTTGCTGTGCAGGCGCCCCAGCGTGTCAGCGTCCAGGGTTCTCAGGGTCTCTTCGTTAATGGTAGAGAAACCAGAGAGACGGTGGGTGCCGGAGCCATCCAGGTCGATGTCCACCACAAAGCTTTCAATCAGTGACAGCTCGGTCAGTGTGGCAACGAACTGTGCGGCTTCGTCCTGACTCTGGTGAATGGTGCTGAGCACATTGGCAATATTGTCGATGTAATCGGTGTTACCACCGTGGGGCAAAAAGATTGGCTGCCCTTCACTCTCGCTTACCCGGGGATCATCTAAATTGATGTGGATGGATAAAGTTTGCTCACCGTCCCGCTCGTTGCGGCCAATCAGAAACGGCCCTTTTTCAATGAGCAGTGGCTTGTAATTCGCCTGCCAGCGGGTGTCATCAAGAAACAGGTTTTCGTTCTGTTCCAGACCCAGCAGGGCAACCAGCTGGAATTGACCGTTGGCGTCTTTGGCAAACATCAGCGGGTAATGCGCCTGCGCGTGACGCAACTCTACCGGGTAGACAGGCACACACATCATGTTGTCACCATAGTCGGCTGAGTGCGTGGTTATGACTTTTAAATCTTTGTGTTGAACATTGTTCAGTAGCGCATGGTTGGCCATGGTCACTCCTATTAACTGACTTGGTGAGTTGCCCGGGCTGTTAGCTCATTCAGCAGGGCACGGTTGTCCGGCAGTCCGGCCAGCTGTTGCTGCTGACGCTGATGCGATTGCCGGATCGCCGACTCCGCTGCGTCCAGGCGGGCCTGGTTAAAACGGTATGCATCTGCCTGCCCTTTATACCCCATTCCGAACAAAATATAGAGGTAACTGGCAACCGGAAAAATTTCGTTATTGTAAATAAAGTCATCCGCATGCGGCGGACGGGTTTGCCACAGTGTCAGCCAGGCCTGCAACTGCGGCGAGGCGGACTGTCTGTCTGTCATGGCCTGCCAGTAGGGCGAATCCCGGCGCGCACTGAGCACATAATGCAGTTTCAGAAAATCGACGATGCGCGCCCAGCGGGCCTGCATTTTCTGGTTAAACTGCGCTGCCGCCAGTGTCATGTGCGCCCCTGACGCGGGCAGGAGTCTGGCAATGTCATTAGCAGCCAGTTCAATCATAACCAGCGCTGACGCCTCCAGCGGCTCCAGGAATCCGGCCGACGTGCCTACGGCAACGCAATTGTGCAGCCAGGGTGTGGCCCGGTACCCCGGCGTAAAACTGATTTTGCGAATATTCTCTTCGCTGACCGGCGCGCTGGCGGTATCGGCTTCAAGATACGCCAGCAGGGTCGCACGGGCCGTTTCATCATCCGTATGGGCACTGCTGTACACATAGCCTACCCCCTTGCGGGTCGGCAGGCCAATGTCCCAAATCCAGCCAGCCTGCCGGGCGGTGGACAGGGTGGCCGACTGAATAGGGGTGGTACTGTCTTTGTAGGGTGCCTGTACGGCCATGGCGCTGTCGTTTTTCAACGCCGTCACAGGGGTTATGTCTGCCTTAAAGTGCTGACCAATCAGGCGTGCCGCAAAGCCACTGCAATCAATAAACAACGACCCGGCAATGGCCCCTTCGCGCCCCTGCAGCTCGCTAATTGCACCGGTTTCATCTGTGCGCACACTGTCAATGTGGTCGCGCACATAGCGCACACCCAATGACGTAATACTGTGGTGTTTAAGGAGTTCAGCGAATTTATTAGCATCCAGGTGATAGCCGTAATTGGCCACCGCCGCGTAGGGCGGTGTTTGTGCCTGTTTGGGCGCCTTGTACTGCGCGCACAAGGCAGGCTGGGTAGAAAATAACTCGGCGAATGCCGCATTTGGCTGGGTACGTTGCCACCAGGGCACAATGTCAGCGTCGAAAAAGCCCGCCGGTAAATCAAACGGATGGTAATAGCAGTCGTCGTCAGCATTGGTGACCCACTGCCGAAAACAGGTACCTTGTTTGAAAGACGCATCGCACTGCCGCAGGAAGTCGTGTTCAGCAATGCCTATTTTGCGCAGGGTGTCGCGCATGGTTGGCCAGGTCCCTTCACCCACGCCAAGGATCTTCACATCGGGTGATTCAACCAGCGTCACTGACACATGCGGGTTGGTTTTGACGTTATGTTCGGCAGCAATAATGGCTGCGGTCAGCCACCCGGCGGCACCACCGCCTACCACCACAACATCACGGTGTAATTCTGGATTGTTTTGCGAACTCATAGCTTGGCCCCGTGGTCTGCACTGAACCTATGGTGGTCAGGGCAGATTTCCGGCCGTCTGGCGACGATCGGAATCCCGTTTGCTACTCAGTGTAACGGATAAAAGCGGACGGCGCTGCCGTATCCTTACGACAGCGCCTTCCTGACCTACAGCTTCCGGGACTAGAAGCTGTAGCGCACACCTACGTTATAACGTGGTTCCACGTCATATATGCCAACCAGCATATTCGGATGACGACCATGCGTACGCTGGTACTCACCCGTTACGTTAATGCCTTCAACAAACACTTCCAGGTCTTCGTTCACCTGATAACGCACATTCAGGTCAAGCTGGTCATACTCTTCGGTATAGATGGGGTTCGCCAGTCCGTTACCGTCGGTGGTGCTGGTCAGGAACCGATCACGCCAGTTCCACGCTGCACGCACTTCCCAGTCATCATTCTCATAGAAGAGGACCGCGTTTGCCGTGTCACTCAGACCAAGCAACACAAACTGGGTCGCCAGGCTGTAGTTATCATACTCAACATCACCGTCCACCATGGTGTAGTTCAGGATGACCCCGAAACCGGTGTCACTGAACAGGTGCTGTACCGCGAATTCCCAGCCATCTACTGAACGGGAGTCGTCTGAGTTCACCGCCTGGGTGACCCGGATTGGTAACAGCGGATCTTCGCCGTCGATGCCGACAATCTGGCCGTCTGCATTCACATAGCCCTGGTCGAAGAAGTACTGACGCACAGCCGCTGCGTCATCGGTACCCAGTGCGGCAACCGCTTCCTGATAACGCGGACCACCAATGGGAGTGGCAATATCAAACAATGTGTCTGTAAAGGTATTCGTACCGATGAAGTTTTCTACTTCTTTGTCGAAGTAAGCCACTGACACATAGCTGCCTTCCCCATAGTAGAACTCGGTCGCCAGGTCGATATTGGTTGACTCGAACGGCAGCAGGTTAGGGTTACCGGCGGTACCGGAGCCTTCCTGTGCACGAGCCAGCTGGTTCACCGTCAGACCGCCCTGAATGTCGGAGTAACCGGGACGAGTGATACTTTTGCTGTATGACGCACGCACAAACCAGTCCTGCACCACTTCCATCTTAAAGTCGATGGCTGGCAGGAAGTGGTCATAGCCACCGTCCAGATTGGTGAAGGTAAAGCCGTCATCCAGTACGCTGAATTCGTTCGCTCCGACCCACGCCAGACCGGTAATATCCGGAACCTGTGCCGCCGATTCTACATCGGTATCTTCGTAACGCAGACCCACGGTCAACCAGCTTGGCATTTGCGCAATTTCAAATTCCAGATTGGCCTGGCCGTACACGGCCCACATGGTTTCTGTGGTGCGACGGTCAACCTGGTAGTTAGGATCCATGCACAGCTCGGTGCCACACGGCCCGAGGTTGTCGCCATTGGCAACCGCTACTGCGGAAATCGCGTTCAGGAAGTCCTGCATGCTGGTGGCATAATAGAACGGCTCAAGATCGCCACCATTGCTGCCCAGGGTGTCGTCGAACAGGCTTGGCAGGTCGCGCTG
>JBPEWW010000432.1:0-3120 GCA_052032275.1 Alteromonas sp.
GCGTTGCCGGACGCTCTGTGTCAGCCAGCAGTTTCACCAGCACACCTGCATAGATAGCGCTGATCACTGCAACGATAGGCCGGACAACGGCGAACACCGGGCCTAGCAAGGCATACGAGACTGAGACGCTGTCGACACCGGTTTCCGGAGTAGATACCAGAAAGGCAACCGTAGCCGGCTTAGATGCTCCGCTTCTGCGCAATCCCACTGCGGCCGGGATCACGCCGCACGAACACAAGGGTAATGGGGCACCTATGACTGCCGCCTTACCGATAGCAGCAACGCTACCACTGCCCATATGTTTTTGCAGTACAGACACTGGCACCCATTCATGCATCACCCCTGCCACAAACAGGCCCAGCAGCAGCCAGGGGGCCGACTCAACAAACAGCCCAACAAAGTTCTGCAATAACAGGGTCAGATCAGCCATACATCTCCACAGTAAAGGAATTTAAAGCAGGGTATTGTAACAGAGGAAAGGACAAGAAATCGCCACGGCTAGCCGACCGGCCGTGGCGACTGTACGGCAGCTCTATTTCACTTCATCCTTGCGGAAACGGGCGATGACAGACCAGGCCTCCAGCATCACCAGTACCGAGACCACCAGGACCACCGCATCCAGGAACACCAGCAGGTAGTTTTCCGCCAGCCAGTATTCCTTCAGCTTGATAAGGCCGGCAAAAAACGCCATCACCAATACGAACAGCATAGGGATAAGCGTATAGCGGGCCGGCCGTTTCATCTTAATTAGCATGACCGACACCACCAGCAGGGTGAGACTGGCCAGAATTTGATTGGTGGAACCAAACAATGGCCAGATAATCATGCCGCCACTGCCTGATGCGCCACCGGCGCCAAACGCCAGCAATAAACAGCTGCCAACGGCCACGAAGGTGGCAACCAGGCCTTTTTTCAGTGCCTTGATATTATAAATTTCGCCCCACTCCTGGATGATGTAGCGCTGCAAGCGCACCCCGGAATCCATGGTGGTGCCGGCAAACAGGACGACCATCACTGCCAGAATGGTGGAGGAAAATTCCACCGGCAATCCCCAGCCCTGCTGGATCAGATTGGCCCCGCCGGTGATAAAGGCATCCACGCTCCCGGCACCCAGGTGGCTGTATATTTCATGCCATTCCTGCGGCGAGGCGGCCAGTGCCACGCCACTGACTGCCACAATAGTAATGAGGGCCAGTGAGCCCTCGCCGACTGCGCCAAGATACCCCACAAAGCGGACATCGGTTTCTTTGTTCAACTGTTTTGAACTGGTACCCGATGACACAATGCCGTGGAAACCGGATACGGCGCCGCAGGCAATTGTGACGAACAGTAACGGAATGAGGCTGGGGGTATCCATGGCGGTCTGCGTATTGAAGGCCGGCGCAGTGATGTCCGGCATGGCGAAGAAAACCGCACCGTACAGCAGAAACAGGCCCACCAGCAGCTGCATCCCATTTATAAAGTCGCGGGGCTGCAACAACATCCATACCGGCAGCAGTGAGGCGATGGCCGCATAGATAAACAAGATAATAATCCAGTTCGCGGTGTCAGCCAGGCCAAACATCGATTCAGGCAGGCTCAGCGGAATGTAGCTGCCCGCATAGACAGACGCGTACAGCACCAGAATCCCCACCATACACAAGGGGATCAGCGCAAAATTGCGTTTCAGCAACTGCCCGATAACAAGTGCAACGGCGATGGCCGTCCAGGCGGGGAATACCGCGGTGGGCTGCGACACAAAGGAGTTCGCGATCACCACGCCGAACACCGCATTGACCATCAGCAAGACCAGGAAAATGACTATCATAAACAATGCCCGTGAGCGCTTGCCAATGACACTTTCGCTCAGTGCGCCCATAGACTTGCCTTTATGCCGGACACTGGCCCACAGGGCGCCCATATCATGTACCCCGGCAAACAGGATAGTCCCCAGCACCACCCACAATACGGCGGGTACCCAGCCCCAGTATACGGCGATGGCCGGCCCCACAATGGGCGCCGCACCGGCTACCGACGTGAAATGGTGCCCCCATAGCACGACTTTATTGGTGGGCACATAATCTTTGCCGTCGCTGAGCTCATGGGCGGGCGTGGTAAAGCCGTCATCCAGTTTAAAAATACGGGCAGCAATAAACTTCGAGTAAACAAACCAGCCCAGCAGCATGCCGGCAATACCCAGAAGAACAATTGTAATTGACTGCATAGTTATCTTCCGTTTTATTTATTATCGAAAAAGGTAAAGCATTCACTGACCTGCGCGGGTAATCGGTGCCCGGTCCAGGCCCGGTGATTGTCAGCCCTGGCATGGACACTCCCACCCGCAGTCAGCCCGGTATTACATCATGTACGGGAGCAGTGGGTCGAGCTTATCAGACAAAAGTCTTACTCTGCATATTTGCGAAAGTGGTAATGCCAGTGCTGACGATCCCTCGCTGCAGAGCCTGCCCCTTCGGCAAGCCAGGTGACCGCCAGATCAGGGTAGCTGCAATGCTGGGCCAACAGGACACCTTCCTGAACATACACTATAGTTGGCTGTATCCACGCGACACATCTTTTAAGGAAAAAATATGAAGATAATGGTCATGGTTCGCTCAACGGCCACCACCGATGCCGGCAACCCACCCCCGGCCGCCATCATCAATGCGATGAACACATTTAATCAAAAATTACTTAGCGCCGGCGTACTGGTCCAGGCGGAAGGCCTGCGGCCAAGTTCACACGGCGTGCGGGTGGTCATTGACGGCGAAAACCGGCAACTCGAGCGTGGGCCATTTACACCAGCCAGTGCGCTGATTGCCGGTTACTGGGTATGGGAGGTGGCGGACATGGACGAAGCGCTTGACTGGGTACAACAGTGCCCCAGGCCCATGGAGGAGCCCTGTGTCATTGAGCTCAGGCCCTGTGAGAGTGCTGAAGACTTTGCCGGTATTGAGGGGATTGAACAGGTTCACCAGGATGAGGACGACATGGCATACACCCTCGCCATGCGCCGCGCAACGACCAACCCTTATCTGTTTTTCGATGGCTGTTGTGAGGCGGCACTGCAGTATTATGCGCAACATCTGGGTGCCGTGCGGGGGGAATTAAACCGCTTCGCAGACAGTCCGGAGCCATTTCCTG
>JBPEWW010000433.1:0-2440 GCA_052032275.1 Alteromonas sp.
GAATGACCACACGATTGCCGCCACTGAAAAGCTTCTTGCTCAAGTAATTTCTTCTGAATAAGGTTAATAATAAAACTATCGTCAATTTAATTATAAGTAATGTTTCTGTTGCTTTTCCTGGCCCTGAATGGCGCTGAAAGTCTTTTTCAGAGTATGGTTTTATAATTGTTAGCTGCTTTTAAAACAGTGCCTTATAAATTTGTTTTGTAAAAAATGGTGGTTATGTGCGTTTTGTAAGGAAAATCCCTAAATCATCTTATTTGTTTGTGTTGTGCAGAGTGCGCGGTTGAAAAAGTGAAGCGAAACCCGATATAATTAGAGCTCTAATGATTAACGGTCTACGTATTCCGGACTGGAGTTGAACCGCCAAACTTAGCGAAGAGGTGCATTCGTACATGCAAATTGAAGGTTATATTTCACTGGCAATTTATTTTCTGGCCATGCTTGGCATCGGACTTTTTGCCTATCGTCAGTCAACCAGTGATATTTCTGGTTACATTCTTGGCGGACGCCAGGTCAGTCCGCAGGTAACCGCGTTATCTGCAGGGGCATCGGACATGAGCGGCTGGATGCTGATGGGATTGCCAGGAGCGATGTATTTAACGGGCTTTGACGCTATGTACATTGCCATAGGCTTACTGGCAGGGGCATTGGCCAATTATTTGCTGGTAGCGCCAAAATTGCGGGTATATACCGAAATGGCTGACGACTCGTTAACCGTCCCCGAATTTTTTGCTAAGCGGTTTGGCGATGCCAGTGCCTCTGTGAGAATCGTGTCGGCAGCGATCATTGTGTTGTTCTTCACGCTGTATACCTCTGCAGGTCTGGTTGCCGGCGGCAAACTGTTTGAAAGTGCCTTCGCGGTGCAGTATCAGTGGGGTCTCATCATTACTCTGGGAGTCGTGGTTTCCTATACTTTGTTAGGCGGATTTCTCGCCGTAAGCCTGACCGACTTTGTACAGGGCTGCATTATGTTTGTGGCACTCATTCTGGTGCCAATTGTGGCCTTTACCGAATTCGACAGCCTGGCACAAATGAACGCTGCGGCGGGTGAGTCGGTGCCAGGTCTGTCTGAGTCGTGGGAAGCGATCACCCTGGTTGGACTGTTATCCAGTCTCGCGTGGGGACTGGGCTATTTTGGCCAGCCACACATCATTGTGCGCTTTATGGCTATACGGTCAGTTAAAGCCGTCAGCACAGCGAGAAACATTGGCATGTCCTGGATGCTGGTTACCATCGTTGGTGCGCTGGCCACCGGTTTCGTTGGCATAGCGTATGCAAATCAGTTTGGGTTGCAAGTGGATGATCCTGAGACCATATTTATTTTGTTCTCCCAACTGCTGTTTCATCCGTTAATCAGCGGGTTTTTGATGGCGGCCATTTTAGCGGCCATCATGAGTACGATTTCTTCGCAGTTACTGGTGTCTGCCAGCTCGCTGACCGAGGATATCTACCGCGTAGTAACTAACAAAGAAGTTGACGAAAAGAAAACCGTCACGATTGGACGGTTTGGCGTGGCAGGGGTAGCAGTGGCAGCGCTACTGCTCGCAATGGACTCGTCAAATACCATCCTGTCGCTCGTAAGCAACGCATGGGCAGGATTTGGCGCAGCGTTTGGTCCATTAGTGCTGTTTAGTCTGTATAAGAAGAATTTAACGCACAAAGCCGCGTTAGCAGGAATTATCAGTGGCGCTGTGACGGTACTGGTATGGATTTATGCGCCTGTACTGGCAGACGGGCAAACGCTTAGCAGCGTGATGTATGAAATTGTACCAGGGTTTATTGTCAGTTCAGTCACACTTTGGCTGGTGTCTGCGTGGGACCGGTCGCCGTCGCAAGACGTGCAGGCGACATTCACGCAAGCCACTGAAGAACTAGCGAATCAACAAGCGTAAGGTGAAATAACGATATGAGTTTTCCAAACTGGAAACGGGTAGTAATTAAAGTCGGTAGTGCACTGATTGCTCCCAACAAACAAGGTTGTAGCAGTCATTACTTACTGAGCATCGCACAATTTATTGTGCGCTGCCGGGCCAATGGCACACAGGTAGTACTGGTGTCTTCTGGCTCAGTCGCAGCGGGTGCTCACCTGTTCGATGAGGAGGAAAAGACCAAAATTGCAGTGAAAAAGGCCATGGCCGCAGCCGGTCAGACAGAGATGATGTCAACCTGGGATCGATTATTCGACTTCCCCTCTGCGCAAATTCTGCTGACTCATGGTGACTTGCGTGATCGTGAGCGTTACGTGAGTGTGCGGGAGACCATCGACAGCCTGTTAGATCATGGGATATTGCCCATTATCAATGAGAACGACACGGTAACCACCGACAAGCTCAAGGTGGGGGATAATGACAACCTGTCGGCGATGGTCGCCTCAGCGGCAGAAGCGAATGCACTGATTATCTGTTCCGATATAGACGGGCTTTATAATAAGAATCCG
>JBPEWW010000434.1:0-2921 GCA_052032275.1 Alteromonas sp.
CGGGCCAGTTCCTCTGCCAGCATGGTCTTTCCTGTGCCGGGTTCGCCTTTAATCAGTAACGGGCGCTCCAGAGTAATCGCCGCATTCACTGCCAGCTGGAGTTCTTTGGTTGCAATGTAATCTGAAGTTCCGGAAAACGCCATACAAGATCCTCGTGATAAATAGTGGGTAGTAACCGCTATATGAAAAAAATAACCATAACATATAGCGAAAAAACACTTTGCATTTTTACTTTTGACACCAATGATATAGGGGTATAAATAAAACCCCTGATTCAAGGTTATCAATCATAATCTATTATAACCTGCCATACTGGCTGAGAACATGTGGGTAACAGTAACGACAAGGATCAATCATGCAAGTATTTGACGACAATTCCCTGGCAATTGGCCGCACGCCGTTAGTGAAACTGAATCGCGTTACCGGTGGCAACGTCTACGCCAAAATGGAATCACGCAATCCGAGCTTCAGCGTGAAGTGCCGCATTGGCGCGAATATGATTTGGGATGCGGAAAAACGCGGCGTCCTGACGGAAGGCAAGGAAATTGTTGAGCCAACCAGTGGTAACACCGGTATTGCGCTGGCCTTTGTGGCGGCATCACGGGGCTATAAACTTACCCTGACAATGCCAAGCAGCATGAGCCTTGAGCGCAGAAAGCTTCTTAAAGCACTGGGCGCAAACCTGGTGCTCACTGAAGCGCCTAAAGGCATGAAAGGTGCTGTGGCTGCCGCACAGGAAATTGTTAATTCAGATCCGGAAAAATACGTCCTGCTGCAGCAGTTTGATAATCCTGCCAACCCTGAAATTCATGTAAAAACCACCGGCCCGGAAATCTGGGAAGATACCGACGGTAAAATTGATGCCTTCGTCGCTGGGGTAGGTACAGGCGGCACCATCACAGGGGTGAGCCGTTATATTAAACAAACACAGGGTAAAGCCATTACGTCGGTAGCGGTTGAACCTACCGATTCGCCGGTGATCACGCAGGCCAAAAATGGTGAAGAGCTGACGCCGGGCCCTCACAAGATCCAGGGCATCGGCGCTGGCTTTATTCCCGGCAACCTCGACCTGGATATTGTCGATGAGGTGGAACAGGTAACCAATGAAGAATGCATGGAAATGTGCCACCGCCTGATGAAAGAAGAAGGCATTCTGGCTGGCATATCTTCCGGCGCCGCCGTAGTCGCAGCCAAGCGTTATGCAGAGCGTCCTGAAAATAAAGATAAGGTAGTGGTTGTGCTGCTCGCCAGTGCCACCGAACGTTATCTGTCCAGCCCCTTATTTGCTGGTGCGTTTTCTGAGGACGAAGAAGTCCAATAGGTACTTACAGTCATACCTGTTTACAAAAGCGAGGCATGTCCTCGCTTTTTTTTTGCGGATGCTTTTGCTACTTTACCGGCAATCTCCCCTTCCTGACCGACAATGTTCTGAGAAAACACATGCGTGCTGTAAATTTTTTTAATCTGCTGGGATTGCTGGCGCTGGCCAGTGTGCTACTCACTGGTTGTGGCAAAAAAGAAGAAGGTCTGGGCCGTTACGGTATGCTGGATGAAAATACCCCGGAATACACTGCCGTGCGGTTTATGCGCAGTATTTATCTGGAGTCTGATATTGATGTGGCGGTATCACTGAGCACCCCACGCATGGCGCGGCTGCTAAAACAATATCACACAAATCGCAACGTGCAGCGCCATTTACTGAATTTGAAATACGACTCTGTGGCCATTACGCCGGAAAACAGTAACAGCGTCGGCCGCTCTGAGTTTTCCGAGCGGGCTACCATTACGCTGTTTTTCTCCGGTCATTATAACGACGATAAAATTGAAGATCTGCGCCGGATGGATCTGGTCAGGGTGAGTGGCGACTGGAAAGTCGAAAAAATTCACCCTGACCATTTCCTGTAAACGGGCTATTCACCCACGGCCTGCCCTTCCCGCCGTGGGTCAGCTCCCCCTACCAGCTTACCGTCACGCAGCTCGATCCCATGCAGACCACTGTTCAGATCAATAATCCTCACCGGGTGGCCCAAAGCTTCAAGTGGCGCGGCTAATGCCTCCAGAGGTGTGCCTTTCTCCAGCGCCGTGTAGTCGTTACGGTTAGTTATTTTAGGCAGGTTAATGGCCTGCTGGATATTAAGATTAAAATCAATCACACCGATCAGCGTTTGCGCGACATAATCAATAATGCGACTGCCGCCTGGCGAACCTACTACCAGCTCCAGTTCGCCGCTGTCGCTGAACACCATGGTCGGGCTCATTGCCGAACGGGGACGCTTGTAGGGCTCGGCCCGATTAAGCACGGGTGCGCCCGCTTTATCGGGGTCAAACGAAAAGTCGGTTAGCTGGTTGTTCAGCAGAAAGCCGTCCACCATTAACCCGGAACCGAACATAAACTCAATGCTGGTGGTCATTGAGATGGCGTTACCCTGTTTATCGACTATCACCACATGCGAGGTATTTGGCAATTCGAATGCCTGTCCTGCTGACGCTTCACCGGCATAGGGCTGACCGGCCTGCGCAGGTTGCCAGGCGTGCTGTAAGCCAACCTGCTGACTACGGCCGGCCAGGTAGTCGGCGTCAATCAGCGCGTCGTACGCCAGTTCAGTAAAATCCGTATCGGCTACAAACCGGGCACGATCAGCGTAGGTAAGTGCGCTGGCCTGCGCAAACAGGTGGGCAAACTCAGTGGATTGCGGTGTCATACCCGCAAGTTCGAAGCGTTCCAGCAATTTCAGGATCTGATAGACGTTCACGCCGCCTGAGCTGGGTGGTGCCATGCCACACACCCGTTTGCTGCGGTAAGGGCCGCACACCGGCTGACGCTTTTTGGCCTGGTAGCGGGCAAGATCATCGGTGGTCATCTGACCCGGATTGATCGCAGCGCCATTCACCGTGGCCACAATGTTTTCAGCCAACGGGCC
>JBPEWW010000435.1:0-3256 GCA_052032275.1 Alteromonas sp.
GCAAGATAGCCGGCGGTATCCAGTAACGCGGTAAAGCGCGCCGGTTTGCGCCATGCATCATGGTCATTGAATAACGTCACGATGTCGGTGGCCGGCAGTGAGGCGTGTAGCAGTGTATGGCAGGATCGCGCACTCATGCGAGCAAGCCCGGTCACCACATTGGGTGCCCTGAGCCGGCTCAGCAGGCTGTCTGCCTGCGCGGGGGTAAGCCCGCTGCACAAACAGGCCATGCGTACTTCCAGCGCTGCGTTGTCTGCCGCGGCCAGCGTCAGGGCGTCATATTCCGGATGGGGGAGGGGCGGGAGCTCGGCAAACCAGCTGCTAAGGGCATCACAGTCTGCCAGCACGCGGAAGAATACCTGCGGCGACTGCTCCATCAGGCTGCGGCTGGTCTCCTGCCAGACCCGCTCGGCGGTAAGCTGCTCAAGTTCACCAGACGCGGCCATGCTGCGCATCAGCTCAAGGGTGGCCGGCGCCACCTGAAAACCAAGATAATCATAGCGGCAGGCAAACCGTGCCACCCGAAATACCCGCAGAGGATCTTCCGAAAACGCCTCAGAGACATGGCGTAATACCCGCTGCGCGATATCCTCTACCCCGTGATACGGATCAATCAGTTCACCGCTGGCGTCTTTGGCTATGGCGTTAACGGTGAGATCCCGGCGCTGCAAATCCTGCTCCAGCGTGACCGACGCCGACGCATCGCACACAAACCCGGTATAACCCGTGCCCGCCTTACGCTCAGTGCGCGCCAGCGCATACTCGTCTTTGGTACGGGGGTGCAGAAAAACCGGAAAGTCCTTACCCACCTGAGTAAAGCCTTTATCCAGCATTTGTTGTGGGGTAGCGCCCACCACCACCCAGTCTTTCTCGGTGACCGGGCGGCCCAGGAGTTCGTCACGGACAGCGCCGCCGACCAGATACGTCTGCATTGTTAAGGGAGAAGTCTGTTTGTGCATAGCGATATTATGCCTTATTGCGGGCAAACGTGCTGGCAAGTTTTGACATCTGGTGCGGCTCTGGTAGTTTAATCCGCGTCATTCAATTTACCCGTTCTTGTGGAATGTATCTGAATTATTTCGGGCTGCGCGATAACCCTTTTTCGATTGCCCCGAACCCCGACTATTTGTACATGAGCCCCCGGCACAAAGAAGCCCTGGCGCATCTGACGTTTGGGCTGCGTGAAAGTGGCGGCTTTGTCATGCTTACCGGCGAGGTAGGTACCGGTAAGACTACGGTGTCCAGAAAGCTGTTACAGCAGCTTCCCGACAACACGCAGGTGGCCATGATCCTGAACCCTACGTTGTCCGCACTGGAGTTACTGGCAACAGTATGTGACGAGCTGGGCATTCAGTATCACGCTGACAAAGCCAGCCTGAAATATTTCACCGACTGTATACTCGGGCATCTGGCAGACAATCATGCAGCGGGCATAAATACCGTACTGATGGTCGATGAAGCGCAGCACCTGATGCCTGAAGTGCTGGAGCAACTGCGTTTGCTGACCAACCTGGAGACCAACCGGGAAAAACTGCTGAAGGTCGTACTGATAGGGCAGCCGGAATTACAGCAGCTTCTCAAGCGCAATGAGTTGCGTCAGCTGGCTCAGCGGATCACGGCACGCTATCACCTGTTACCGTTAACAGCACCGGAAGTGAGTGCTTACATTGCGCACCGGCTTTCGGTGGCCGGCGGTGATATCAGTATTTTCAGCAAGGGCACGCTACGCGCGGTGCATCAGATCACCGGCGGGATCCCGCGGGTGATCAATCTGTTGTGCGACCGCGCCCTGACCCTGTCCTTTACCAAGCAACATGCAGTGGTGAAAAAGCCGATTTTTCTGGCAGCGGCCGAGCAGATCCTGGGGGATGATGTAGTCAGTCAGCGCCTGCAGGGGCAACGCAAAGCCTGGTATGCCATGACATTTGTTGTTGCGATTGCGGTGGGCTTCGTGATTGGGAGGGCGTATGTCTGAACGGATCGCCATTTTTGACGTGCAGCCAGGTATGGTCATCACCCAGGTGACGCAGCAAAACGGCCCGGTGAAAATTCAGAAGTCCGGGCTGGTGTCCAGTGTCGCCATGGTACAGGGGCTGGCTGAAATGGGGGTTCAGGAAGTGGAAATTGATCCTGCACAAACCGTTGAAATTGCCCCTGAAGTGGCCTCGAAAAGCCGCGCAACCACACAAACCCAGGCGCTGTTGCGGGGCGAGCATGATACCACGGCCCGCTTCGATCACGCCTTATCCGATCAGTTTAACCGCAGCCTGTTTTTACCGACCGTGCAGGGCTTGCCTTCGTTGTGGAAAGTCTACGCCAGGCAGGCGCTGAGCCTGGGGCTGATAATCGGGGGCGGGCTGGCAATCGGATTCACGGCCGCGACCCATGAGCAGTGGCGACCGGCCCTCAGCCAGTTATTTACCACTCCGGCCGCCGATGTGGCGACGGTAACGCCGGCGCCACAGTCAGCAGCGGCGGTGCCCACAAACTCCGCGCCTCAGAACAATTCAGTCAACGCAGGTAATGAAAGTCAGCCTGCTGTGTCAGAAAGCGCGTCACGCCAGGCCGACGGGCAGGGCGCTGAACCCCGCGATAACAGAGTGCAGCCAGTGGCTACAGGGCAGATTGCGCAGAATAACCAAAGTGGCCAAAACTATCAGGCTGGGGCACAGAATAACCAAAGCGGTCAAAGCGGTCAGACACGGGTTCAAAATGAGCAGTCGCCATCCTCTTCAGCCCAGCCCTCTTCGGAGGAGGAAGGTACCGTTCTGACGCAACAACAGCCGGAAAAAGATGTGTCGGTGTCACCCGAGCTGATGGCACGGTTTAATGCCGCGGTGGAAGCGCTGGATAACCAGGCTACCGACCCGGATCCGCAGCCCGAGCCGCGGGTGACCGTGCGCGACGATACCCAGCGTATCGATCAGCTGCCGGTACGCTTACTGACCCGCTTGCCCACCATGAACTTTTCAGCCCACATGTATGCCTCCAGGCCTCGGGATCGGTGGGTACGGGTGAATGGCAAGCAGCTTGGGGAAGGCGACTGGATTGCCGATAAAGTACAAATTATCAATATTGAAGCGCAGCAGGTGGTGCTGGCGTTTGAAGATGAGATCTTTACCATGGCTGCACTGACTGACTGGTAGCCGGTCAGTGCAGATGGCTTAGCGGGGCTGGCTTAGCGGTCCGGTACCTGGTGTATAAACACCTCGCGGAAAAATTTCGGCAGGTTGATGCCAAAGTCTGTGGGGCGCAC
>JBPEWW010000436.1:0-6025 GCA_052032275.1 Alteromonas sp.
GAAATACAGCGTTCGATTTCTTCGCGGTTGGTGGCCAGCTCGCTGGCATACTCAGCGTTAGAGTCGATGGCTTCAGCTAACCATGCTGTCGACGTTTCATTGCCCGCGAACGAGCGAATGAAATCTTTCTTCGGCATTTTCGCATTAACCACACAGAACTTCATAACCAGGCGTTCCTGGATACGCACTTTGTCCATCATGGCGCGCATGTTTTTCACCATGCGGTCGAACTGCTTGGGTACCAGACGGAATTCTTTAAAAATGTCACTCAGGGCAGTGATCTGCTCACGGGCGTCCGGGTGCGAACGGCCTTTCTCTTCAATGACGCCGCGGGCCTTGATGTACTGGTCACGCAGTTCGGCAAATTTTTCGCGGGCCTGCTCAGGATCAACGCCGGTATCTTCTTCCTCGTCGTCCTCATCCTCGTCGTCGTCTTCGTCTTCCAGTTCTTCCTCAGACAGTTCCGAACCGACGTGGGTGGCGGTAGGGGCAAGATCCTGATCGTCGTCAGGGTCGACGAAACCGGAAATGATGTCGCTCAGGCGGATCTCTTCCGCTTCGTATAAATCCCACTGATCGAGCAGGTACGTAATGGCTTCCGGATATTCTGCGACCGAGCATTGCACCTGATTGATGCCGTCTTCGATACGCTTGGCGATTTCAATTTCGCCTTCCCGGGTCAGCAGCTCAACGGTACCCATTTCACGCATATACATGCGCACCGGGTCAGTGGTACGGCCAATTTCGCTCTCAACGGTCGCCAGCGCCTGTGCTGCTGCTTCCGCGGCATCTTCATCGGCAGTGGCTTCCTGCATGAGTAACTCGTCAGAGTCTGGTGCAGACTCTGAAACCTGGATACCCATGTCATTGATCATGCGGATAATATCTTCGATTTGATCAGAATCGACGATGTCTTGCGGCAGGTGGTCGTTTACTTCTGCAAAAGTGAGATACCCTTGCTCTTTACCTTTTGCAATCAGGAGTTTAATCTGAGACTGCTTGCTTTGCGCCATATACCCTACACTTCTCACATTCAATTAATTTGCAATAAACAGGGCAGTAGCTGCCTGTTTGCTGACGTTTCATTGCCGCCCACCCGGCTGTAACCTGCGTTTTCGGCTACATTGTCTGGGTCTTGCTGCCCGATTCTGGCGAGTAATTCTCACGACACCATGGTTAACATGGTCTGCGGCGAATTAGCCAGTATAGCAGATTTATTGTTATTTTGGCCAGATTGACGGCAGAATTTTTAACCAGAAATCACCCTTTTAGGATCACTGGCGTTCCTTCATTAGCAGGTTCAGCTCCTGTTTTTCCGCTTGTGTAAGCGGCTGAACCCGAGACCGGGATATCAGCGTTTCTATCCGACTGTCGAAATGCCAGTCCAAAAGTTTGGCAAAACTGTCGCTAAACACCTGGCGGGCGTCTTCGTCGCTGACCAGGTTTTCCTGCAACAGTAATTTCGTAATGTGAGAGGAATGGGGGTGATCACGAAAGTTTTCAATGACCTGTGCGGTCGTCGCCTGGGGATGCTGCTGGCAATATTGATGTACAGCAATTAACAGATCCATGCCGGCCATGCCGCTGCTTTGCAGCAGGGCCGGAGAGACTTCCTCACACTGGCTGGCCAGTGCAGGGGATTCAACCAACAGCTTGATCATCATCCGCAATGGCGATAGCCGGGAGCGCTGCACAGCATGCCGGGGCTGATTGTTACGTGCAGTGCGCGGTGTGTGGTTGGCTTTGGCAATATCCTGTTGTAAGCGAAAGCGATCATATTCGCCCACATGCTTAGCCAGTTCTTCCTGGAGCAGTGCACGCTGTTCATCCCCTAACACCTGATCGATAAGTGGCTGAGCCGCATTCTTCAGGGCCAGTTTGCCTTCTGGCGTGCCCACCTGATGCTTTTTCAGTAGGTTATCAAAAAAGAACCGGGATAACGGCATGGCCTGGTCGGTGAGCTCGGTAAATGCTTCGCTGCCCACCGCGCGCACCATCGTATCCGGGTCTTCGCCATCCGGCAGAAACAAAAAGCCCAGCTGCACGCCATCTTTGAGCGCCGGCAGCGCATTTTCCAGCGCGCGCCAGGCCGCTTCCCGGCCTGCCCGGTCGCCATCGTAGCAACATACAATCTGCGATGTGCCCCGGGTCAGTAACTGCATGTGCTCCGGCGTGGTGGCAGTACCCAGAGCGGCGGTGGCATTGTTGATGTCAAACTGGCTGAGCGCCACCACATCCATATAGCCTTCTACTATAATCACCTGGTTTAGTTGCCGGTTAGCCTGCCTGGCCTGGTAGTAACCGAACAACTCCTGCCCCTTGTGGAAGATACGGGTTTCCGGCGAGTTCAGGTATTTCGGCCCGCCGTCCTCTAATACCCGGCCCCCGAAACCAACCACCCGGCCACGCCGATCCCGGATAGGAAACATAATGCGGTTGCGGAAAAAGTCGTAGGTTTTGCCCTGGTCGTTTTTATTAACCAGCTTCAAATCGATAAGCTGACGAATACGTTCATGATCGGTGCCAAATGTTTTCAGCACCGCATCCCACTCATCGGGGGCGTAGCCAATTTCCCAGCGCTTCACCACATCGCCCGACAACCCGCGTTGCTTCAGGTAATCAATGGCTTGCTGGCTGTGCGGATGATTGCGCAACTGATGCTGGAAAAAGCGTGCTACGCGCTCCATCAGCGAGTAGTCATCTTCCAGCTGCTGCTTTTTTTCTTCGCTCATGGCCGGACGCATGCCCTTTTCACGGGGCACTTCCAGACCATGGAAACGGGCGAGCTCCTCGATGGCTTCCACGAACTCCAGGCGGTCAAATTCCATCATAAAGGAAATGGCATTACCGTGCGCGCCGCAACCAAAGCAGTGATAGAACTGTTTGTCCTGACTTACGGTGAAGGAAGGCGTTTTTTCATTGTGGAAGGGGCAGCAGGCCTGGTAGTTTTTACCGGCTTTTTTAAGCTTCACACGGCTGTCTACCACGTCCACCACATCAGTGCGCGCGAGAAGATCATCTATAAAGTCGCGTGGAATTTTACCGGCCATGATACTACGAGAACAAGTTGATAAGAATGGCGTACTTTAGCAGGCTGGTGGCGTTGCGCAACAACGAAAAGCGGCTGTTGCGCACCGGGTTCATGGGTTTAAACGCGCCTTCACTTTACCGCTCAGGGCACCCATATCCGTGCGCCCCTGCACGTGGGGCTTAAGAGCTCCCATGACTTTACCCATATCCTGCATACCAGCTGCACCGGTGGCGGTGATCGTGGAGTCAATAAGTGCTGCCACTTCTTCATCGCTTAGCGGTTGGGGCAGGAAGGTCTCCAGCACCGTAATTTCTTCCCGTTCCCTGGCTGCCAGCTCCGGGCGATTGGCGTCGTCGTACTGACTGGCGGCGTCCTGACGCTGTTTTACCGCTTTGGTGATCACGGCCAGTACCGCGGCATCATCCAGCGTGAGTTGCTCATCAATTTCACGTTGTTTAACGGCGGCCAGGGTCATGCGGATGGTACCCAGACGAACCTTGTCCTTGGCACGCATGGCGTCTTTCTGAGCGTTTTTTAAATCATCAACTAATGACATGTGAGTGTCCTTCTACTGAGAGCTCGTATTGCGCTATACACCGCTACCTTGCAGGCTCCGTGTATACGGCAATAGTGACTTTTGGTTAGCGCAAATGAAAAAGGTGCTGCCGAAGCAACACCTTTTGTGACTCGTTTGCCAACTCAGTCTTAGTAGAGTTTTACGCGACGTGCGTTTTCACGAGCCAGTTTTTTCAGATGACGCTTCTTAGCGGCAGCTTTCTTACGCTTGCGTTCCCAAGTAGGCTTCTCGAAGAACTCACGACGACGAACTTCAGACAAAACGCCTGCTTTTTCACAAGAGCGCTTAAAGCGACGCAGCGCCACATCAAATGGCTCGTTTTCTCTAACTTTAACGATAGGCATTAAATTCTCACCTCAAAACTTAACTGATATCCGGGTTAATTATGTGCGCGAAAAGGGCACCCGGGTTAAAAATGGTGCGAAATTCTAATCATATCCAGCGCGAATGTAAAGCATGATTTGCTAAAAAATAGTCAGTTTATGGCAAAATTGCCACGCTGCCATTCCCTGCTCCTGCCATTAGCGGTACACTCTGGCGGCGTTTAACTTTTTATTTTCAGTCAACAGGCCAGATGTAATGCGGATTTTGGGTATAGAAACTTCTTGTGATGAAACCGGGGTTGCCGTTTATGACGACACGCAGGGATTATTATCGCATGAATTGTACAGTCAGGTGAAGCTGCATGCCGATTATGGCGGTGTGGTACCCGAATTGGCCTCCCGCGACCATGTACGAAAAATTATTCCGTTAATTGAAAAAGCGTTGCACGATGCGGATACCCGCGGCCAGGACCTCGACGGCGTGGCGTTCACTCAGGGCCCCGGCTTAGTGGGAGCGCTGCTGGTGGGCTCGTCGGTAGGCCGGGCGCTGGCCTACGCCTGGGGGGTGCCTGCGGTCGGGGTTCATCATATGGAAGGCCATCTGCTGGCGCCCATGTTAGAAGCACGTGCACCCGAGTTCCCGTTTGTCGCCTTACTGGTCTCCGGTGGCCATTCCATGCTGGTCAAGGTAGCCGGTATGGGACAGTATGAAGTCTTGGGCGAGTCCATTGATGACGCGGCCGGCGAGGCGTTTGATAAGACCGCCAAGCTGCTGGGACTGGATTATCCCGGTGGCCCGTTACTGGCCAGACTGGCCGAACAGGGCGAGCCTGGTCATTATAAATTCCCCCGTCCGATGACAGACCGTCCTGGTCTGGACTTCAGCTTCAGTGGCCTGAAAACGTTCGCCGCCAATACCATCCGCGATGCGGCCGATGATAAACAGACCCATGCCAATATTGCCTATGCGTTTCAGGAAGCGGTGGTCGATACCTTGATAATCAAGTGTCGCCGGGCGCTTAAGCAAACGGGCATGAAACGTTTGGTAATTGCCGGCGGGGTGAGCGCCAACACCATGCTGCGTGATAAAATGCAGCAACTGATGCGGGATCTGAATGGCGAGGTGTTCTATCCGGCGCTGGAATATTGCACCGATAACGGCGCCATGATTGCGTATGCCGGCATGCAGCGACTCAAGGGCGGTGAGCAATGCGGCCTGGCGGCGCCGGCCAGACCACGCTGGCCGTTAGACACGCTGGCCGCGGTGTAACCCGGCGCTTGGGGCCGTCACGGGGCCTGGTCGCCGGCAGGCGTCTGTTGACCGTGCTGCCGTTGACTTGCACACACCGTCTGGCCATAGTGGCTGACAAATAATTTTGCCTGTTGTGTCGATTTACCCATGAAATTGTTATTACTATTAAGCGGCCTGTTCGTCGCGACACTTACCCCTGCGGCGGTGGTCAATGCTCAGCCTGCGCTTCAGCAACATGTGGTGCTCATGTCGTTGGACGGCTTTCGCCATGACTATATCGAGAAACACAATGCCGAAAACCTGGCCCGGATTGCGCGCGCGGGTGTGCGGGCCGAGGGATTGATCCCCGTATATCCGGCTAACACCTTCCCCAATCACCTGTCTATCGTCACCGGGGTGTATCCCACCGGGCACGGTATCGTGAACAACCGCTTCTACGATAAGCAGCGGGTGAAGGGCAACAGCTATGCTGCATACAGCCTGGGCAAAGGCAAACAAGACAGTTCGTGGATCAATGCGATGCCGCTGTGGAACCTGGTGGAATTTCATGGCAAGAAAGCCGGCAGTTTTTTCTGGCCGGAAGCTGACGCACGCATTAACGGTGCCGTGCCCACTTATCATTATCACTATACGAAGTATGCCGATTACCAGCAGCGGGTCGATCAGATTGTGCAGTGGCTGTCACTCCCCGATGCTTCACGACCGGTGTTCGTGGCCGGGTATTTTTCGCTTACCGATACGGTGGGTCATGATTATGGGCCGGACGCCCCGCAAACCAGGGCTGCGGTGCAGCAGGTGGATGCCCTGGTGGGCCAGCTTTACGACAGGCTGCAGGCGCTACC
>JBPEWW010000437.1:0-1634 GCA_052032275.1 Alteromonas sp.
CGCACTGACACATAATCGTCATGCCAGGTCTCATGGACCAGCTCGACCTGGGCGACTTCGCCGGTTGCGCTTATCTGCAAACGATCATCACTTAATAGCCCATTGGTCAGGGTTTGCACACTGCGTACCGAAGCGCCGGCAAATAGCATCGCCTGCTGCAGGGCCTCCTCGGTTGCTTGCTGACGGGCCTGCTGTTTGTTGCCGTTGACAATGACGGCCTGGCCGGTAGCTTCAAACCAGGCGGCACCGGATTGCCAGGCTGGCAATGTCAGCAGGCAAAAAAAGGCAACCTGCCACCTGATCATTCGGCTAAGTTGACGTGTTTGTAGTTTCATAAGCGACCCGCTTCCAGAGTTGCTGGCTATGCACCGGCCCAATACACGATTGGCGGGAGCAACACCTTGCTTTCTATTTACCGTAATGAGTAAAGCACAAAGTGTTCCTGAATTTTCATAGGCACAATAATTGCTGGTACTCATCCAGAAAGTAAACCAAGAGTACAGTAATGATGAACAGGTATATGGCATCGGTAATGCGCCTGTCGCTGTTTTCACTGGCGACGGCCATCGGCAGCATGGTCAGCGGTTGCACCAGCCTGGTGGACAAGCATGTGGAGTGGGAAACTGTCGAACCTGCGTCTTACCCGGTGCTGACCGCCGTGGGCTATGCGCCTATAGGCAATCAGCATGGGGAAACAGACAGCGCCCGTTCGTTAATGGCCATGCGTGCGTCCAAGCTGGATGCTTATCGGGAACTGGCAGAACAGGTGTACGGCCAGCGCATTGCCGGGCGCGAGACACTGGCAAATCTGGTGGTAGACAATACGCAGTTGCAGGCATCAGTGGAAGGCGTGATACGGGGGGCGAAAGTGGTGAAAACGTATCCGGTAGGTGAGGACACGTACGCCACAGAGCTGGAACTGGACATGCAGCGGGTGTATGACATTTATTTGACGACCGCCAAACCGCAGCGCATCAGGCAGGTTAAATATTACTAACCGGATCTGCACACTGATCTATAGCCACAAAAAAAGCGCCTGAGGCGCTTTTTTTGTAAGTATGCACAGCGTCAGGCCTTTACCCCGCGCCCCATGCCGGTGCCTTTGGGCTTACCGCTTTTATCATAGGTGAGGGATTCTTTGGCGCGAACTTCCAACATCAGGTTTCTGAGGTGCGTCAGACGGAGCTGGCCCTGCTCCACCGCGGTTTGATTTACCTGAGTCCGGTACTGGCACTCTTCCAGCAGCGCTTTCGCTTTGGCAATGCCGGCTTCAATCTCGCTGGTCAGCGCGCCGGTTTCCTGCGCAGTACGATAGGGACCGTCGATGGCGGCATCCGTTTGCGCAATCGCTTCCAGGACCGCTTCTTTTTGCTGTAGCAGCGTCATCAGTGCTTCAGCATCACGCGTGCCGATCAGGTGGAGTTCCTGTTCCAGCAATGCCGATAACGTGCTTAAATTATCAAGCTGCTGTTCGACATGGGCGTGAAGAGATTGCGTCATTTACCAGCCTACGATTTTACGCCAAAAATTTCCGATTCCAGACGGGCAATTTTAGTTGCCAGCACTTCCGGATTCACCTTGTATTCGCCACTTTGAATCGCTTTTTTCAGCTTGTCGACTTTTTCCTGATTCAC
>JBPEWW010000438.1:0-8513 GCA_052032275.1 Alteromonas sp.
GTATTCAGTGCCCCTGACAGCACACTGCAGGTCAGGGATCCGTATGAGTTACCCACTGACTACGTGCCGCTGTCTGTCCCGAACATTGATGATGCGTTGTTAGCGTCAGGCTCTATTCCGATGCTCATTGATGGTGTACGGCATATTCTGGATGCCCCCCGGGGTGTCTACCGGGATGGTGGCATTATTGACTACCATTTCGATTTGGAGATGGGGCCCGGACCCGGACTGGTCCTGTTCCCGCATTTTTATCCTAAGCCCATTCCTGGCTGGTTTGATAAGGGGCTTAAAAACCGTATGCCACATGCTGTCAGCTATTTTAATATGGTGATGCTGGTGCCCTCTGCAGATTTCGTATCGCGGTTGCCGTACGGAAAAATTCCGGACCGCCGTGATTTTGAAGTGCTGGATGATAAAACCCGGATAAAGTATTGGATAAAGGTGCTAAATGAAGCGGAACGGGTAGGGGAATACTTTCTGGAACTGGTTCACCAGGAGAAGGCGGTGGATGCCCTGCAACCCCTGCCTTTTGACACCATACCGTACCAGCACGTCTCTTAGCCCCGCATTCACAGACCCACAATTGATGCCTTATTAAGCAACCGGACCCGAAGTTGAAAAATGTGCTTGCACCTTTATCGGTGCATCGCTATTATACGCGCCGTCTGCACCGGCAGATTCCAAATATGCGTCTATAGCTCAGTTGGTTAGAGCGCTACCTTGACATGGTAGAGGTCCCCTGTTCGAATCAGGGTAGACGCACCACCGCCTTCCTCAGGCAGTGGCGAGCAAACCTTATGACCTGCGAATTTTTCTGCATAAAGCGAACACCAGCCCACCTGCAAACAGTAAACCCAGGCCGTTAGTGGCAACCGAAACCCGCTGTGGCGATGCCTGCAACGTGATGTTGTCACTGAAATCCAACCGGTAGCTGCCTGTGACCGGATGATAGTTATCGCCATCCCGGCCCTGCCATTGTTGTTCAAAGTTGATGGCATTGCCGCAACAGCCCCCCACCATGGCAATATAGCGTCCGGGTTCTAAGGTCAGAGAAAGAAACGGATCCAGCGAGTGGCTGGAACGGACAGGGTCGGCCAGCGAGCCATTCCCGTCCTGCCCGTACAAGGCATCATCGCTCGTCGCAACAAGTTTGTCCCAGCCCAGCGCCCCGGTGTTCCGGAATATCCACAGCATACTGTCCATTACATCATCGACACCATCGCCGTTAAAATCCACAAAACTGCCGGTAAACGGATCGAATTCATAGGCCAGTATATCCAGCGAAACAGTGGTTGTGGCGCTGGTTTGAAAGTGCCACAGATCCAGGCTATGCAAGGTGCGAAACCCCGGCGGCGGATTGCTGTTTGAGTGGAATTCAGTAATCGTGCCGGTAACAAAACCGGCCTGCGCCATAAAGGAGCAACCTAGCAGGGCGAGCGACAGTAAACGCAACATAAAAAACCTCCGTGTCAGTGTGTAGTATCTATACAGACTGACAGCGGGCAGGTTCACCGGCTGAATAAAATTAATAATCAGCCAGGGCTGGGGAGGATTGCCTCAGGTGCCTGAGGCAGGCAGCCTGAGGCCGGTATCGGTAATCCTCAGGGCCGGTGGTTAGGGTTACAAACGAAAAGTACTGGTCAGTTCATTCAGCGAAGCTGCCAGTCGCGCCAGTTCGTCAGCCGATACGCTGGTTTGCTCTGCACCTGATGCGGTGGAGTTGGATAAATCTTTCACTTTCACCAGATTCTGATCGATGGTCCGGGAAGCAGACGCCTGCTGCTCTGAAGCACTGGCAATGGATGCATTTCGGCTTTTAATCTCAGCCACGGCAGCGACAATTTCGTCCAGTGCCTGTTCCGCGTCTTTGGCCATTTTAAGGGTATCGCCAGCGCGCTCAACACTGCGCTCCATGGTGGAGACAGACTCTGAGGATGAGCTGTTAATGACGGCCACCAAATCTTCAATTTCTACTGTCGACTCCTGCGTACGCTTTGCCAGTGCCCGCACTTCGTCAGCCACCACAGAGAAGCCCCGGCCTGACTCGCCTGCCCGTGCTGCTTCAATAGCCGCGTTGAGCGCCAGCAGGTTAGTTTGTTCAGCAATTTCCCGGATCACTTCCAGCACCTTGGTGATGTCATTCACCTTTTTCGCCAGCTCGATCACTTTGGCAGAAGATGTGGACATTTCCTCGGTGAGTTGTTCAATGGCTTCTTCTGTCTGTTGCACCCGGCGGCCGCCCTGACTGGCTTTATCGTTGGCAAAGTCAGAGGACTGCGAGGCCTGTTGTGCATCACCCGCTACGGCTTCAATGGCGGCGGTTAGCTGGCTGATGGCGAGGGCTGCCTGATCAACCTGCACACTCTGATCCTGAATATGCCGGGAGGAATCATGAGTGACTGAACTCAGTTCTTCGGAGGTGGTCGCCAGTTGCTCTGATGACTGTACGATGGCATAAATTGACTCCCGCAAGCTCTGTTGCGTGTGCTGTAACTGGGTCAGCAGGGCAGTAACCTCGTCGTTACCGGAAGGTGTAATGGCGTAGGTCAGGTCTTTTTGTGATATGCGTTCGGCCACAGCCAGGGCCTCCCGGATAGGGGGCACAATGCTTTTGGTAAATAAAACCGATAACAGCACCACCAGCGCCACGGTAAGCACAATGGCAATGATGATAGCGGCGGTAGCCGTTTCTGATACTTTGTTGGCCGACTGGGTGGCGTCGTCTACTTTCGCGGCCTGATACTTTAAAAACGCATCCAGCGCGGCAGATATTTCACCGGTCAGCGGTAATTGCTGCTCCCGGCGCAGCTGGTGAGCCTGGCTGGTGTTGCCGTTATTAATTAATGTCAGATAGCGATCATGGAGGGCCCAGTAACGCTTATCCAGCCGCTCGTAGGCAGTGAGCAGCTGCTGCGCGCGATCACTTTCCACCAACACCTGCAGCTGACGTTGATTGTTCAGCAGGTTGTCCTTGGCATCTTCTAATCGCTGCAGATATCTGTTCCGTGATTCAGTGGTCGTGGCTGCCTCCACATTGGCTGTGTGGACCCGTACGCGCAGAAATTCACGGTCGATATTGTTGACCAGCTCGGTACTGGGAATACGCTGTTGGGTGACATAATCCAGTTGCGTGGCGATACGACCCATTTGATTCAGGGCATAGATGCCAAGACACAACACAATTAACCCGATAGCGCCAAACGCAAGGGTGGCGCGAACGCCAAGGGAAAAGCGGCGGAGAAAGTGAACCATAGCACTGTCCTTTAAAAACGGTTAAATCAACAATAGGCTGCGTTTGCTGCCGTTTTATGTTTGACCGCAATCTTCACCTGAGAAAAATTCAGACGAGTAAATATACGGAATGTCAGAGAGTTAATCGGTCAAATGGTGAAATTCTTGATGCCGGATACGCAGCAAAATACCGCTTTTTGTTAACTGGCAGGCACCCTTTGCATACACACGGTCATTACGTCTCTTATTTGCAGCGACGCTGGCCGCGTATTTTATGAGGAAAACGGCAAAGCACAAGTGTGACAGCGCAGCCGCGGTCAGGGTACGCGGGGCCTGCCTGCGATACACCTAACTGGTTGCGGGGGCTTACGGGCTGGCGCATGCCAGCGCCAGGGCAGGGGATTACAACGGTTGCGGTTTATGCTGCAGATGATACCTGGGTATAGGTGCGCATACGTTTGCCCGGCAGTGACTTTTGGGACATCTCTGCCTGAACACGCGTCTTTGCCAGGTCACCGTGTAGTGCAGGGCAAACTCAGGCCACCAGGTCTGTGCCCTCACTACAGGCTTTGGTCATAACAGCACTGGCCTGCTATCCAGGTTTGTACCACCGCGCGTTCGTCGCCCAGCATCGCCAGCGCAAACACAACCTCGCTGATATCGGCGGTGGGAGCGAGGCGTAAACGAGTTAACGGCGAAAAGCGGGGTTCCAGCAGCACAAAGTCGGCGTAGGTGCCGGGATTGAGGTTGCCCACTTCGTGGTCAAGCTGATGCGCGACAGCCGCGCCCTGGGTAGCCATGTACAGTCCCTGGAGAGGTGATAAGGGCGTACCTTGCAGCTGACAGGTTCTATACGCATCTGCATAGGCAGACAGCATACTAAAACTGGTGCCTGCGCCCACATCGGTGGCCAGCGCTACGTTAACGCGCTGCCTGGCGGCCGCCGCCATATCAAATAACCCACTGCCCAGAAACAGGTTCGAACCGGGGCAAAATGCAGCGGTCGCTCCCGTCCGGGCCAGCTGCTGCCACTCCTGTTCCTCAAGGTGTAAACAGTGCCCGAAGACTGCTCTGGGGCGAACCATATGATGGGTATCATACACATCCAGATAATAGCGACTATCCGGAAACAGCGACTTTACCCAGGCCACTTCCTGGTGATTTTCCGACAAGTGGGTCTGAATGAACGTATCAGGGTACGCCTGTGCCAGCTCTCCCAGCGCGGTTAGTTGCTGATCAGAACTGGTTGGCGCGAAGCGGGGGCTGATGGCGTAACGTAAACGGCCCCGGTTATGCCAGCGTTCAATAAGCGCATGACTGTCCGCGACGGCGCGCGCTGGCGTGTCAGCCAACGCGTCCGGGCAATGCCGATCCATGCACACCTTGCCGGCCACAAGCGCCATATTCATTGCATCGGCAGCGCCAAACAGGGCATCCGTGGCACCTTTATGCACGGAAGAGAAGACCAGGGCGCTGGTGGTACCGTTTTTTAGCAGCTCGTTGATAAACACCTTAGCCATCGTCCGGGCATGCTGCTCATCTGCAAATGCCTGTTCGGCGGGAAAGGTAAAGTTATTCAGCCAGGTTAACAGTTGTTCGCCATAACTGCCCATAATCGCCGTCTGCGGGAAATGCAGGTGGCTGTCGATAAATCCTGGCAGTAGCCACTTGCCCTGGCAGTTAATTTGGAGTGCATCGGCGTACTCAGTCACCAGCGCCGGGTATTCGCCCACGGCCAGGATCCTGTCCCCCTGAATCACCAGCGCACCGTCACTGAACACCGCGATATCATTGTCCGGCACAGCACTGGGTGTTGGAAAATGCGCCACGCTGGCTCTGATCAGTCGCGTCTGCACGAGGCCCCCTGTTAATAGTAATACGCACGGTATAGTGCGGTTGGCGAATTATGACAGATCGCAGCCTGCCAGGGTATGGGTGTCTGTCCAGCAAGGGTCAGCCTGCAAACTTCAGCGTGAACCCCTAAATTGGCGCAGCGGGTAACAAAGTGCGCGATCTGCCAGCTATTTCGCAGCTATCTGCTAAAGATAGCACCTTTAACGGTTTGCACGCTGAGCCGCCTGTGGCACTATCCGACCTGGATGTCGGGCGTGCCACCCGTAAAAATAAGCATGGAAATAAGTAGATTATGAGTACACCGAAAGTGTCAGACGCCGGCGTAGGCGCAAAGAACCGGGCACGGATTATTGCGGCCGCTGAGAAGGCGTTCGCCAGCCATGGGCTGAAGGGGACCTCAGTACAGCAAATTGCTGATGAGGCAGGTCTGCCAAAAACTAACGTGTTGTATTATTTTAAAACCAAACTGGCGTTGTATCTGACCATTTTGGAAGACACGCTCGCATTGTGGAACTCTCACTTTGACCAGGCCACGGCAGAGGACGATCCGGCTGAGGCGCTAGCCAGTTATATTGCCGAAAAAATGGAGTTATCCAGAACACGCCCGCTGGCCTCAAAAATCTTCGCCATGGAAATCCTCAACGGCGCGCCTAATCTGACCGCGTATTTCGAAGACGACCACGGGCGCTGGATGCAAAGCCGGGTGGCGGTGATCCAGGCATGGATTGACGAGGGCCGAATGCAGTCTGTGACACCGGAATATTTGTTATTTACCATCTGGGGAAGTACCCAGCACTATGCAGACTTTGCTGCGCAAATTACCCAGCTGCGCGGGCCCATGCGCAAACAGGAGTTCCATCATGCTACCTGCGACCTGGTTCGGTTAATCCTGACCGGGTGCGGACTGTCGGTCCCTGAACGGTATCAGGTGTCCGCGCCCCGTATTGTTGAATGAGGCGGCTAGCTTACAGGCACATACACACTCCGGCTGCGGGTTGCAAACAGCCGCGGTGGGTTGCACCTGGTAAGGAGCGGTGCTGTGCAGGCGGGGTTGGTCAGTACAATGCCCGCAGAATGTTGCCTGCCACGGGTTTCACAATTATGCTGCAGGCAGAACTGTTTATCTGGAGATCTACCATGAAATACCGTTTACTCACATGCACACTGGCAGCACTGCTGCTGTCCGGCTGCTCAAAGCTTAGCAAAGAAAACTTCGACAAACTGGAGGCGGGTATGAGTCGTGCGGAGGTGGAAGCCATTATCGGCGACGCTGATAACTGTAGTCAGGCCATGGGCACGCAGTCATGCTTATGGGGCGAAGAAGAAGGGCCCCATATCAAAGCGGTGTTTATGGCAGACCGCGCCATTGGCTATTCTTTCGACGGCCTGTAACCGCAGCCTTCACCTAAGGGGAGCGCTGTTGCTCCCCCGTCCCTGTCGTGGTTAGGTTAAGTCAAACACATAGCGCAGTAAGAACACCACCGCCAGGATATAGGTAATCGCGCTGACCTCCCGATGGCGGCCGGTGCCCAGCATGACTGCCACATAAGTGATGAACCCCAGTGCAATGCCTTCTGAGATACTGAATGTCAGCGGCATAGCCAGTAACGCTACCGACGCCGTGGCCAGTGCGCCCGTGTCGTCGAAATCCAGCTGGCGAATGGAGTCCATCATCAAAATCCCCACCATTATCAGCGCCGGTGTGGTGGCCATAAGCGGGATCACCTTCATCAGCGGGGTGAGAAATAACGCCACCAGAAAACACACTGCCACCACCAGGCCCGTCAGCCCCGTCCGGCCACCTGACGATACGCCGGCGGCGCTCTCAACATAGCTGGTGACCGGTGAGGTTCCCAGCGCAGCACCGGCGATACTGGCGGTGGCATCGGCGGTCATCGCCCGGCCAATCAGGGGTAACTTGCCCTGGCGGTTGAGCAGGTTGGCTCGTCGTGATACGCCAAGCAGGGTACCAATGGTATCGAACATATTGACAAACATTAGCGCAAAAATCAGATCCCAGGTGTCGGCAAAATGGGTCAGTGGATACCAGATATCCATGGCCAGCAAGGTGTCGTTAATGGGATCGGGCATGCCGATGATGGCCTCGGGTGTCGCCGTCAGGGCGCCGTTGTCCGTGGGGATCATGGTCCCGGTCACCGTCAGGGCGATAATGGACAGTAAAATTGCCCCGGTGACGTTCTTAATAACCAGCACAATGGTTAGCAAAATACCGGCCAGCGCCAGCAGCACAGCGGGATCAGATAAATCGCCCAATGTGACAAACGTGGCCGGGTGAGAGACCACCAGGCCGGCATTTTTTAACCCGATAAAGGCAATAAATAAGCCGATACCGCATTGTACGCCGATCTTCAGTTCGGCCGGTATAGCTTCGGCAATGCGGGTGCGCACCCCGGTGAGCGTGAGCGCCAGAAACAGAATGCCATTCCAGAACACAATCCCCAGCGCAGCCTCCCAGGGGATGTCCCGGGTCATGCAGATGGTGTAAGCGAAAAAGGCATTCAGTCCCATACCCGGCGCAAGGGCGATAGGGTAGTTAGTGGACCAGGCCATAAACAGGGTGCCAATGCAGGCCGCCAGCGCCGTTACCGTAATTAGCCCCGCTACAGGCATGCCGCTCAGGCCCAGAATGCTGGGGTTGACGACCAGAATATAGGACATGGCAGCAAAAGTGGTCAACCCGGCCAGACACTCGGTCTTAACGGTGGTCCCGTGTGCGCGCAGGTGAAACAGGCGGTCAAAAAATGATGCAATCATAGTGATATCTGGTTAGTGGTATTCAGTGAGTGCCGCCCCCGGAAACAAAAATACTGACTGTAAGGTCAGTATCCGGGGAGGGAAATGCTATTATTTTAGTCAGTTTACCTGTTTCCTGGTCCGCCTGCGAGTGTTGGATAGCCGGGGCCGGACGCAGATGCCAAAGGCAGTAAAAAACTGAATCACGGAAATCAGCGCGCCACAGTGCTTGGTTTTGAGTGAAATACAGTATAGTGAGTGTAAATTGTTGTCCGGAGAAAACCTATGTCACTGACCCCGTTACTTAATGCACTCCCCAAAGCGGAGTTGCATTTACACATAGAAGGCACATTAAGCCCGGCGCTGATGTGGGAGTTGGCGGACAAACATCAGGTTAGTCTGCCGTACAAGAGCGAATCGGAGATCGTCGCCGCGTACCAGTTCGACAGTTTGCAGAGCTTTCTGGATCTTTACTACCAGGGGGCCGATGTGCTGCGGGACGAAGACGATTTTTACCGGCTGATGTGGGAATACCTCAAGTCCTGCCATCAGCAACGCATTGTTCATACTGAAGTCATGTTCGATCCGCAAACCCACACCGGGCGGGGGATCGGTTTTGATATCTTTATGCCGGGTTTGTTACGGGCCGCCCGGGATGCCAAACAAGAGTGGGG
>JBPEWW010000439.1:0-9718 GCA_052032275.1 Alteromonas sp.
ACCGAGCCGACACTCATCAGCTTATTGCGGGCCGACAGCTTATCGCCGATGTCTTTACCATGCTGGGCCAGGACCCGGCTGACGATATCAAACGCCACGTGGTCGCCCACATTGGGTTTATCCTGCTTGGGCTCCCACCAGTAAATCCGGCGTTTATGCTCCCGCTTAAGTTGGCGTTTTGCCCAGTCGTATAGCACTGCTTTATTTCCTCTTACGTGTGTATCGGCACCCGATACTGGCTCAGCTTAATTTGCGCTTTAACCGGCGAAGTAGTGGCTCGCGGTGGTATTTGAGTAACTCCTCGTCAGGCTGGCTTTCTTCAATGAAGCGTTCTATCCAGGCCTGATTAACTGCATTTTTTTGCGCATGGGTGACAGGCGATGCCGGCACAATATCCGGGTCAATGGTGACGTCCATAAAGTCGGCGATACGGGTAATCGCCTGGCGGGTATTGCTTTGCACTTCACTGAATTGCATTGCCATAGATTTCAGCCCGTTCGCGGCGAGCAAATACTGCCACGAGGCATTATCCAGGATGACCCGCCGCAGGCAGTCTGCAATATCGCGGTAGGAATAGGTGGCAGGGTGGCTGGGGTCGGCCTGGCCGGAAATCCAGTTGCCGGTCTGGCTGGCGATTGACAGTGACACTGCCTGCGCAACCAAATCGTCCCGGGTCAGCAGCACAAAATGCGGCTCAGGAAAACGGCGTAATAAGCCTTTCAGGCCGCCCAGCGTAACCAGATGGCGATAGTGCACTTTAATGCCGAAGACACCATTGTCAGAGGTACGGATATCCAACAGCCGGGTGAACGCGGCATCGGCATTATCAACGTCAAAGCGCCGTTGCCATTCGGCCAGGTTTTTCGGATGGGCGTACTCCAGCGGAAAGCCAAAGGCGCCGGTAGCATGCAGGGCGTGCCCTAACATGTGGCTGCCGGAGCGCACAGTAGAGGCAATCACCAGGGTTTTGCTCGCCGGGATACCATGCGAGTAGTCGTGCCGGCTATCGAACTGGTCTTCATACAGCGTAAAGCTCATGCAAGCTTTCTCCTAGCTGCGCGGGCGCGCTGACGCCGCGCAGCCTGCCACTTTTTTTTAGTTACGGCCAGTAAGTGCTGACAGGTTACCAGTAACCCGGCCCGTTGCACCGAGGCCATCAGCCATTTCATTTTCTGACGTTTGAGGGGTAAGTAAACCAGTAACTGTGCCGCCACTCTGCGACGATAAAACTCATCCCCTAAAAAGTCCCGGTGCTTGTCGGCAGAGCGCAACCGCACAATGGCCTGTTCGGGAGTCATTTTCGCCACTTTGGCTCCAATGCCGTCCATATTCTGGAACCGGTAATAGAAAATGGCCTTGGGTATGTTTACCAGATTGTAGCCTTTTTGCAGCAGCCGCACATACATATCCCAGTCCTGGCCGTTAGGCAGTGACTCATCGAACCGCTCACTCAGCGCCAGGTCCCGCGTCATACTGAATCCGCTCATTCCGCAGTACTGGTTGCCGGTACGAAGCACACTGGCCTCCACCCGGGGGCTGTCCTGAACATACACTTCGTCTTCTTTACCCAGGTTCTGATAGCCACTGACTACCGCGTCAGCGCCCTGCTCGTAAGCGGCAAGGTGCTCCAGCAGATAATCGGGCATCCAGACATCGTCATCATCCAAAAACGCAATGATGTCACCGGTGGCCTGCTCCACCCCCAAATTGCGGGCCTTGTTGGCACCGGCCGATGTGTCTAAAAAGTGATACTGAAAATTATCGTGCCGGGAAAACTTTGCTTTTATGTCGTCATATGGCAAAGATGATGCATCATTAACAACAATCACCTCTTTGGGTTTTGAAATTTGCGCATAAACACCGTCGAGCGCTTCTTCAAGCTCCTGAGGACGGTTAAATGTCGTAATCACAACACTTACGGTGAAGCTCATAATGTCCCTCTCTGTCGAGGCAGCAACCCGGCGAGTGAACCCCGGCATAGCCATGCCGTGTTCCCTGGTGCTGACTGAGTGTATATCGAAAATGGAGCAAGAATCATGCAAGAAATGCTAAAGCGCCAATCAGAAAAGTACCTGGCCAGATTTCCCCGGGTGTTTTTCTGCCATGTGCCGAAATGTGCCGGCGTGTCGTTGTCTAAGGCCATTTTCAGTGCCCTCTACCCTGCTCTTTTTAAAGCCTCCCGCTTTGCCGGTCACATAGACCTTCACGCCAGCCGGCAGAGTGAGGCGTTACTTGATATCGATATGATGACGGCCCGGGAGGTTCAGCTTATCACTCACCTGAGCGACAACTACCGGGTGTACACCAACGGTCACTGCATTGCCCGCCCCAATGTGGTCAGTAAGTTTTACAAACAGTGGCATTTTGTCACTGTGCTGCGCGACCCCGTCGAGCGCTTTGTGTCAGAGTATGTCTATAACCGGTTTAAATCTTCCGGCTGGCAGAAGCTGGACGCCGATATCGACAGCTATCTGGCCTCACCCCAGGCACGCACCTCGGCAACCACGTATGCCCGCTACTTTTCCGGCATTGCCGACCCTGAGATCATCCAGCAGGATCCGGCCACCGCCGCCCGGCTGGCAGTTTCCAACCTGCAGCGATTTTCAGTGTGCGGCACCCTCAGTGACATGCCACGCTGGCAGCAGGCGTTTTACGACACCTTTAATACCCGTATTCACATAGGTAACCGCAACAGCTCACCAAACAAACAGGCCTACACCGACATCACCGGTGATGCCACCCTGCTGGCACAAATTACCGCCATGTGTGACACCGACCAGCGCATTTACGATGCCGTGGTGGCTGCCCCGGCCAGCACCTGATTCAGCGGTTATCCTCGGCCGTGGCCAGCGCCGCACACCAGGCACTTTGCACGGCCCGGTCATTGTAATGCGCCATGGCCTGGGCAATCACCTGCTCAGACGGCACATGTTCCAGATTATCCAGTTGTTCCGGTAAGCGGGTGGTACTGATCACTTTCACAAAGTTAAATACCCCGGCTTTGTAGCGGGCAAACACCGAATCAAGGCACAGCACATTGGCGCCCAGACTCAGCGCCATATAAAAGGTGCCGGACGAAATCATGGCATTGTCGTCGTGGGGCAGGATCACGTATTCGGTATTTGCCACTGCGGCCTCTAACTCATCATCGTCTAAAAAGCGGTTCTCCCAGTGCACCTGCAACTCACGTTCTGCAATGATGTTATTAAGTGTGGCGGTATAACGCGGATCGGCGCAATACCCTTTAATGGTCAGCGGCTTGTCGGCCGGCCAGCGGTGTAACAGCATATCCAGCCGCTTATACGGCTTAATACTGCCGAAATACAGAAAACGGTATTGCTTGCTGGCAGAGGACAGTCGCCGTTGTAACGCCAGCAGTTCTTCATCGCCTTTATAGAGGGGGTGTTTGGCCACCACAGTGCCCAGAATGTCAGTGGGCTCCAGGGTGATGACCCGGTCTGATAAATACCGCATCAGGCGCACAATGTAGCGGTAAAAGTCATTGTTAGACTGGGTATTGTGGGGTTTAAAGTTATGTCTCACCCAGATGATGTGATCGGTGAATAACCGCAGCGTCCACAGACTGACGATAAAGCCCAGAATAAACGTTACCCGTTTCATTCCGGACATCCCCTGCCTAAACGGCTGATCTTCATACCAGTTAAGCACCACCCAGTTACTTTTGCGACGGCTGATATTGCCGAAACGGAACAGCGACCGGAACGGATGAATGCTAAACCCCAGCGCAGAAAACACGCTCTTCGTGCGGTCAATGAAGCCGTTTGCATGTTCATACGGGTACAGATACAACTGCTTCTGCTTACTCATAAATGTGATGCCTGACCTGCTTGCGCCCCCTGATGAAGGTTGCGGGCGACCGCGAACGTTTCCCCGGCGATGGTATCCCAGTTAAATTTAGCCAAAAATGCGTCGGTATCCAGCGTTAATGCCAGCGTATCCAGTGTTTCAATTTTACGGGTCAGCGCGGCGGTATCGCCCACCGGAAAGTAGCAATCGTCAGGCAGCCCGATATCGGCATTGGGAGTAATGTCGCTTACCAGCACCTCGGTCCCTGCGCTGATGGCTTCTAAGGCGACAATGGGCAACCCTTCGTGGTACGAGGGCAGCACGAACACCCGTGCGTACTGATACAGCGCGTGCAACGCCTGCCCCTGCCTGCGCCCGGCGAAAATAATCGTGTCAGAGGCCTGGCTGAGCAGGTTGCGTGAATAGTCGTCCTCGTGATCAGCATTGCCCACCACCACCAGTTTAAGGGGCGTGTCGGCCTCTCTGAACGCATGCACCAGATCGTGAAAGCCTTTTTCCGGTACCAGCCGGCCAACGGTAAGCACATACTGATTGGCGACAATTGGCAAATCCTCCGGTAGCAAATCCTCCGAGAGATCGCGCCCGAAATCGGTGAGTGTCCCATTGGGAATAAAGCTGATTTTACGGGCATGACGGGGGAATTTATGCTGCAACCTGTCAGTCAGGGTGCGGCCCACCACCACCATGCGGTTAGCAAAGCGCGCCGCCAGCGACTCGCCGGTGCGCAGTAACCGTTTGGCAAACCGGTTCCATTTCTGCCGGTCGTAGTCTGCGCCATGGTGGGTAACCATGACTTTCATACCAAGTAATCTGGCCAGCGGCGCAAACAACGCCGGGCCTATGGCATGGATATGCAGCACATCAGGCTTCACCACAAACCGGGCATACAGCACCGCCAGAAAGGTGTGCAGAAAGGTTTCGACAAACTTATGCCGGATAGTCCATACCGGGATAACCTGCACCCCCTCATAGGTATAGGGGCGCTTATTCACATACGGCGCTCTGGCCAGCACAGTGACGGTGGCGCCCGCCTTCACCATGCGCGGGTACAGTTGCTGGCAGTGCGATTCAATGCCGCCCATTACGTCCGGAATACCCCGTAGTCCGATGGCACAAATTTTCATAGTTGCTCCCCAGCAGTGTCTGAATGATCCCTTCCGGCCATTGCCGGTTTTCGCTGACGCCCTGCCCCGGCAGGTCGTGATAACACCGCACCCGGTGTGCCGCTTTGCCCGTTGGCAAGCGCACTGCCCACTAAGATGGCGTACACAATCAGTCCCTCAATATTCCACAGTGGCATGGTCGCCAGATTCATAATTAAAAATCCCACCATGGATGCACACAGCATCCAGGCGTAGTGTCTGTCCGGCGCCCGGAGAGCCTGAATTAAAAAGTGCCCTACTGCATACAAGAACAATACCAGTCCTATCGCCCCATATTCATAAAGGTAGGACACATAGGTGTTATGCGCATACTTTCTGAATACGCCGTTCCAGGACTCCGGCCCCATACCCACCAGGTGATGCAGCCAGTCGGCATTGACGTAGGCATAAATGTACTGTGCCCAGATAAAAACCCGGGCGGAAAAAATGTCTTTTTCCTGCTCGGTGTAATACACCGGCGCCTTGACGAGATCCTGCCAGCTGCTCAAAAAGACGAAAATATCCGCAAAGCGCGCCTGCATGGAATAAAAAATGAGTAAAAAGCCGATCCCCAGCCCGCCCAGCGCCAGCACAAAAAAAGCCGGTTTTTGCCGTGCGGGCGCCCGTGTTTCTACCGTGGTCAGTAAAAAGATAGCGGCCATGGGCAATATCGCCAGAATGGAGGTGCGGTAGTTTGCCAGCACCAGCAGGCCGCAGCCCAGTAAGAACAACCAGGCCCGCCCGCGCAGGGCAGCGGGGGACAGCAGCCCCACGGTCAGCGTAAAAGCAGCAATGATCATCGAAAATGCAGCTTCATGATTGTACCCCCCAATATAACTGGCGGAGCCATCGGCCTCGGTGGCTTTTACCTCCCCCAGCAGGACCGACATGATCTGTAACGAGACCGGCAGAAAAAACGCCACCAGCAGTGTTTTCAGTACCCGGTCTTTGCCGCTGCGACGCATTGCTACTAAGAGCGCACCCGCAATAACCAGAAAAAACAACCACTTGACCATCACGTTAATGAGCCCAAGGACAGCAGTATTGATTACTCCGCTGACCACAATGGCTGCGAAAAACGCATACAAAGGTGCCAGCCTCTTGAGCCGGAAATAGGCAGGGGGAAGCAGCAGCAGGCCAGTCATTGCGATCCCGATGGAGGCCAGCGCGTTAATGGAAAAGCCGGCCACCAGCGGCTCATAGGTGATGGTGTGGAAAGCCGACAGCAAGAAGCGTAACCAGACGGCCACAACCACAAAGGCAAGCACTGCATGACAGCGACGCCGGACGGTCAGTGCAATGAGTACTGCGCTGAGTAGCGCAAACAGCAGTTTAACCAGCAGAAACACGAGTGCTATCCTCGTGAGACTGACGCTGATTCAGCGCGCGAAGCATCTTGTCTTTAAACACCCGATAACTGAATTCCCGCGCCCGGGCGATGCTGCGATAGCCGTATAACTGATTATTGGTGTCGTCACTCATGTACTGCATGCCGCTGGCCACCCCTGCCACGCTACCCAGTTCACACAGGCCCCCATGAGCGGCCGCGGTAAACCCCGAGACGGTGACGGGGTAGTCGCCACACAGTATTTCCGCCGGGCCAGATTCGCAATTGGTGGCGACCACAGGTTTGCCAAGGCACATCGCCTCGACAATGGCATTCGGAAAGCCTTCCGCGTTGGAGGTAGAGACAAAATAGGACGCGCCACGAAGATACGGATAAGGGTTGTCTTTGAAGCCCAGAAAGTGGACCCGTTCAGCGATGCCAAGCTGCTCGGCTAACGCCTGTAACTGCCCCTGCAGGTTACCCTGTCCGAGGATCACCAGGTGCTCCTTGATATCCGCCCTGGCATAGGCTTTCAGCATCAGCGAGAAGTTTTTGTTTTCCACCAGCCGGCCACTGCCGAGGATGTACGGCACGGTGGGCAGATCCGGTACCGATGACGCCGCCAGCGCTTCAATCTCGGCTATATCGTAGGGGTTGTAGACAATGTGGATATTGCCACTGGCGAGGCCAAAGTTGCGCACAAGATCGGCTTTAACGCCGGCTGACACGGCAATCACCCGGTTCGCCAGTGGGTAGCTGGCTTTCACCAGTTGCTTACTGACTCTGTCCCGCCAGCCGCCGGCGAGGTGACTGCTGGTGTTAACCCGTTCACTGAGGATACTCCGGTAACCGAGGATTTTGCCCAGCACGGCATTGAGAATATTGGCGCGGGTGAGAAAGCTGACACAGTACTCAGGCTGTAGTTTTTTCAAACGCCGGGACAAAAGAGTATACCCCCGTAACAGGCTGCCCCCGCTGGCGAGGGTTTCTTTGACCACGTAGCCAGGGCACTGATGGGCCTCCTGGGTGTCGTCTAATAGCAACAGATAGACGGGACGTTGTTGCTCGGCGTACCAGGACTCCAGTATTTTCAGTAACTTGCACATTACTCTTTCGGCACCGCCGCCTTCCAGAGAATTAATGATAAACACGGCGGGTTTTGCCTGAGTCATTCCCTTTCCTTTATTGAAGCTGTGATTCTGGAGCGCCGGCTGGCGCCAGGAATTATCATTAGCCGGTTCTCATTCAAATTTTGCGCCAACAAGTCAGCACCTGACGACTGCCATTGCCTGCGGTCAGCACGCGCCGTCGTCGCCCCTGTTATCAACCGGCTGTGGCGCAATAACAGGCATATCAGCAATGATCTCCGCCGGGGTGCGGACAAACAAAAGCTGCGCATACTCCGCCCCCCACTGCTTACTGACCCGCTCATAGGCCGCGCCCATGTCAGTAGGCCGCCGCCTGTCATCATGCATGTCCGACGCCACCACATCCACCTGTTTTTGCGCCAGCATTTCGGTGACCCGCGTCTGCACCGCGTCGCCGAAGCGACCGGTTATCGCACCTGCGGTCACCTGCAGGCGACAGCCAAGATTTCGCAACCAGTGGATTCTCTCCGGCGCCTTTAGGAGCTCGCGGTTGCGTTCCGGATGCGGCAGCAAAGGCTGAACCCCCTGGCCCTGTAAATACCTGACCAAAGGCTCCACCCCGGCTGGCACGTGACTGTGGGGTAGCTCCAGCAGGAGCACCGGACGCCCCTGTGCATGGCCAACAAAGGGTAACCGGTTATCCCGCAGCCATTGCGGAATATATTCTTTCAGCCGGACTTCGGCGGCCCATGACAGCGATAAGGGGATCTGCGCCTCGGCTATCGCATTCGCTAACCGGGTGAACCCAGCCTCAATCTCTTCCACACTATTGTCAAAAACGCCCCCATGCACATGGGGCGTGCACACCACATGGGTGACCCCCGCCGCCACCGATTGCCGGGCCATGTGCAGCGACATCTGCATACTGCGTGAGCCATCGTCGAGATGGGGAATAATATGGCTGTGTAAATCAATCATAGCTTATCCGGGCACCTGCGATCGGTAATCGTACTGATCGTAAAACCCGCCGTAGCGCTCGGCGACGTCCGATTTTCGCAAATCCACCTGATTCAGCACCACGCCATCCACCCGGTGCCCCACCTGCAGAAACCGGCTCAGCCCGCTGACAATGGTCTTTTCGCTGGTGCTGTCTGCACGTACCACGTAAATGACCGAGTCACAGGATTTTGAGACGACCATGGCATCCGACACGGCCTGAGTGGGCGCGGTATCCACCACGACATGGCGGTAGCGTTGCTTGAGCGTAGCCAGCAGTGCCTCAAAGCCATCTCCGGCCAGCAGTTCCTGCGGGTGCGACGGGATGGTGCCGGCGGTAACCATATCCAGACCGGACGTTTCATCATGCACCAGGCATTCGTCCAGGCTATGGGTGTGCATAATCAGATTCGACAGGCCGGGCTGGTAATTCGGCACGCCGAACTGCCTGCCTATGGATGGCCGTCGTAAATCGGCATCAACCAGAATGGTGCTGTCCAGCTGGCCAAGGGCAAATGCCAGGTTGATGGCCACCGTGGTTTTGCCCTCTTTCGGTACACTGGAGGTCACCAGAATTGCCTGGGGCGGCTTGTCGATATTCATCAGCGACAAGCTGGTCCGCAAGGTACGCACCGCCTCACTGAACTGATGAGACGTATTGGCAAAATAGGCACGCAATGGAATGGCTTGTCGCCGCTTGCGGGGCATGGCGGGAATGAGACCCAGCATGCGCTGCCCCAGTTTTTTCTCGACATCGTCGACCGACCGCACACCACTGTTCATGGCCTCCAGCCCAAAGGCCAGCAGCACACCGAAGCCGAAACTACTCACAAACGCTGCGGCCACCAGCAGTGACTTGTTCGGTTTTGCTGGGTTACCGGGCACGACGGCAGCATCGAGCAGGCGGGCATTGGCCGATTTAAAGCCACCCAGCTCACTGGTTTCTTTAAGACGGGTAAACATTGAGCTGTACAGCTGCTGGTTGATGTCGACTTCCCGCTGCAGTGCCCGGCGACGGTTTTCCAGGTTCGACAAGTTGCGGTATTCCGCTTTCGCCCGGGTGACCTTGTCCTGCAGGTCAGCCACCTTGTCCTGTGATGCCCGGTACTGAGTGGCTATGCTGGAAATCAGGTCGCGGATCTGGGTTTGCAGAGTGTCCCGGGCGGAGCTCAGCTCCGACCTGGCAGCAATCATTTTAGGGTGCTTGGGCCCATAGACCTTGCCCAGTTCAGCGACCCGGCTGAGGGCGGCGGCTTCCTGCTGACGCACCGACTGAATAGTATTATGGTTCAGTACCTCGGGCAGCCGGGCCAGCGCGTTGTAGTCAGCCCCGCTGG
>JBPEWW010000044.1:0-6833 GCA_052032275.1 Alteromonas sp.
AAAGACCTTACCCAGGGCACCGTCGCCACCGACCACCACGACTCTGCCCGCATCAGGGTTGACGCACTGGTAGCGGTTATTCTGCGTGTGGTACGAGTCGCGCATAATGCGCCGCATAAGATCTTCAGCCAGCTCCGGTGATATCCCTGCCTGCGTGGCCAGGTTGCGCAGTTTGTCGATGAGCGCCGCCTCGCGCTCGGGCACATACACCGGCATCCCCGTCTGCGCTTTTAATTCGCCGACCTGACGGGTCAGCTCTGCCCGCTTGGCCAGAATATCAATCAGCCGGGCATCCAGCTGATCGATACCGGCCCGCAGCCCGTCCAGGTGTGTTGACTCAGTCGTCATAACGTTTCGAGGTTCCTGTTGCGGCCGCCAGAATCAGGCGACGTCAGAGCGTTTATCCTGACGCAAGGGTAGCACAGTAATCAGTTTGTCCCGGGTCTGGGTGATCAGATTTTCAGTCGTGGCCCAGTCGATGCAGCCGTCGGTGATTGACACCCCGTATTCAAGCTCCTGGGGCGCTTTCCCGTCTGCTTTCTGGTTGCCCGATTGCAGATGGCTCTCCAGCATAATCCCGATGATGGACTGATTACCCTCCAGAATTTGGTTTACCACGTTTTGTGCCACCAACGGCTGGCGACGATAATCCTTACTGGAGTTAGCGTGACTGCAATCTACCACCAGCCCCGCGGAGAGTCCTGCCTGCGCCATCTCCTGCTCACTTTCTGAGACACAGACCGAATCGTAATTGGGCTGCTTACCGCCGCGCAGAATGATGTGCCCGTCAGGATTGCCACTGGTGGCAATGATGCTTACCTGTCCCTGTTTGTTAATTCCCATAAACCGGTGCCCCGAGGCGGCTGACTGCAGCGCATTAATGGCAATTCCCAGACTGCCGTCGGTACCGTTTTTGAAGCCCACGGGCATGGACAGGCCACTGGCCATCTCACGGTGAGTCTGCGACTCAGAGGTCCGCGCACCAATTGCACTCCAGCTAAACAGCTCGGCAAGATACTGCGGGCTGATGGGATCCAGCGCTTCCGTGGCTACCGGTAATTCCAATTCAGCCAGCCAGATAAGCAGTTCACGGGCCTTGCGCAGCCCGGTTTCAATATCAAAGGAACCGTCCAGGTGTGGGTCGTTAATCAGGCCTTTCCAGCCGGTCGTGGTGCGAGGTTTTTCAAAGTAAACCCGCATCACAATAAACAGGGTATCTTTGCATGACTCATGCAATTCTTTTAAGCGTAACGCATACTCTTTTGCAGCGTCCACATCATGAATTGAACATGGACCACACACCACCAGCATGCGATGGTCCCGGCGATGGATAATGTCAGAGATAATGGTTCGCGAGTCGGAGATTGCCTGCAACGCTTTATCAGAAACCGGCAGCTCGCTGGCGAGGGCTTCCGGGGTAACCAGCACATCTTCGGCGCTAATATGAATATTGTTAACGGTGTCCTTGATCATAATGCTCTCATTACTTGGAAACAGAGAAACTGACGCCTGACCTATGCGACGCCAATATGTAAAAAAATAGATACAAAAAGAAAACAGCTGGTACCTGACAACTATTGACTTTTTAACAACAGCGTGGCGTTCAGGCAAGTGATTGTGAAGAATACTTTGTTCTAACACATGCTTAAAGGGTCTGCGCATGACAGTTGGTTAACTGCGGCGGTTAAAAACAGTATGGGTGAGTGTTTTTCACTCACCAGTTCACCTTGCAATCGGCCCGACTGCGGTTAAACTTTCATCACCCACAACTAAAGTTGAATGCTTTTCATGCACTTACTTACAGACATTTGTTTGGGACTTTGCTAGCTTCATTAAATGCACTTTTGAGCGTTACTAAATATGCTATCGAATTTTCATTGCAACCGCTTGCCTGCACCCGGCGTCTGTAACTCATGCCTGACCATTAGCACTGAATATGTCAGCCACAATCACTAACCAGCGCCAGGTGGCGAAATGGATTTCTTATGACTTATCAGCGTAGCCCCGCTCACGGATATCGCCTGTGCATGCTCGCGCTGGCCGTCTGGTTATGCAGTTTTTCGGTTCAGGCAGACATCAGTCGGCAGCTGGACGCATTTAAGCAGCAACTTGCCACTGAGACGCCCATGCCCATTGGCAGAGTGACCGATACACTGGCAACCTGGCTGGACGATCCCACCTATACGCGTAATCAAAAGGCTCAGATTGCCGCCGACTATGCCTGGTATATGGTTACCCTCAACCAGGCCGCAGAGCCGGCGCTGATGGACCAGCTCACCCGACTGGCCAGCCATCCCGAATTCGGCCCCGCGATTAAAATGGGCCTGGCCAGAATGCACAGTATGAATGCCAATTACGAGCAGTCCTACGCCTTGTTTGACGAGGTGCTGGCCAATAAAAATATCAGTCCGCGATTACGTGCCGTGACCATTTCTTACCTGATGGTCACAAACAGTGAAAACCAGGCATTTGCCACCAATGGTCAGCTTATCGATACCCTGAATAACCTGTTGCGCAGCGAGGGCCTCGCGGATCTCTGGCCGCTTTACTACAACAAGGTGGCTGATTATTACCACTCAATCCAGCAACTGGATATTGCCCTTGAGCATTACGCGGAGTCGTTAGCAGGCGCCAGGGAAAATAAAGACTGGGTACTGGTAAGCGATAACCTGTATGCCTCGGGGATCCTGTATCGCAATAAAGCAGATTACGAAGAAGCAATTCGCTATTTCGAACAGGCGCTGGACAATGGCCGCAACATCGATATTAACTATTCCGAATACCTTGCCTTTTACGGCATGGCCACCACCCATTTTCGTGCCGGTAACTTCGATAAGGCGTTAACGCTGTCTGACAAGGTGACCAGTCACCCCCTTACTTCGCCCTTCTTCGACAGTGAAATCTACAAATGGAAAGCCAAAGCCTATCTGGCACTGGGCGATCAGGATAAAGCCCGTGAGGCATTAAGCATTTCCCGCCAGATGTTCGATCAGGACCGGCCGGAAGAGCAAACTACCTGGCGGGCGGAACTGGATCAGATAGGCGCGTATATTGCGGCCAGTGAAGGAGACTATAAGGCCGCCTACGAACAGTACACCCAATTTCATGAGGCCTACCTGAACGCCAAAAAGTATGACGATCTGGAGCTTATCGAAAGCTCACAGCTGGTGTACCAGATTGAGCAGGAAAAGGCGAAAGCGGAATTGCTGGAAGAGGAAAACCGCGCCATTTCAGAATTACTGGCAGCCCAGGACGCCGCCCGGGCGACGGAACGGCAATTTAATCAGTGGCTGATTGTGCTGGTGACACTGGCTTTAATCACGCTGGCCATTATTCTGGCACTGCTTAAGAAGTCCCGCCAGACCATCGCACTGAATGCCCAGGCACGGGACGAGGCACAGTTGCATAATCGCCTGAAGTCGGAGTTCATTTCCAATATCAGCCACGAAATTCGCACGCCGCTGAATGCTATTATCGGCTTTGGCCAGGTGCTCACTGAGCAGCTCGAGGATGCCCGCCACAAAAAACTCATTTATCAGGTCACCAATTCCTCGGAAATGTTGCTGCAACTGATTAATGACCTGCTCGACTTCTCGAAAATTGAGGCCGGTAAACTGGCCCTGGACCCGGGCCCGTACAACATTAAGCGCAGTCTGAAAAAGCTGGGCGATATATTCAGTGCCCAGGCCCAGGCAAAAGACCTGAGCCTGGTATTTAAGATTGATCCGGAAACGCCCAAGCTACTGATATTTGACGAGCTGAGATTCAAGCAGGTGCTGGCGAACCTTATCAGTAATGCCATCAAATTTTCTGAGCGTGGCAAGGTAGAAATTGGTGTGGTGAATGCCAGCATGACCGACACCCACTGCAGGTTAAAGGTATGGGTAAAGGATACCGGCATTGGTATTACCGAGGAACAACAACAACGGCTTTTTCAGCCATTCACACAGGCCGAGAGCTCTACGGCCAGGAAGTTTGGTGGCTCCGGGCTGGGGCTGCACATTTGTAATCAGTTGCTGGCCCTGATGGGCAGCCAAATGAACCTGGAGAGCGAACCGGGGGTAGGCACCACCTTTTCGTTTGAAATTAACCTGCCGCGCACCCGGCAACAGGAAGCCGCTACGCTGGAAGAACAGCACAGCACGGAATTTTTGTATACCCGGGTACTGCTGGTGGAAGATAACGATATCAATGTGGACGTCTTGCAGGCGATGCTGAGCACCACCAATCTGTCGCTTACCCGGGTTGAAAACGGCAAGCAGGCACTGGCCATCCTGGCCGAGCAGGAATTTGATATTATTCTGATGGATATTCAAATGCCGGAAATGGATGGCTATGAGGCGTCACGCCGGATCCGCGCACAGCTGCAACTGGATACGCCGATTCTGGCGCTCACCGCCAACGCCATGCAACAGGATATTGATGCCTGTCTGCAGGTGGGCATGGACGGCCATGTCAGTAAGCCTATCCAGAAAAGTCATTTGCTGGGCAGCCTGCAACCCTTCCTGAACCCGCCGCAGAAAACGGTCAGTGTACAGGGTGGCTAGCGCCTTCTGGTACCGATACCCGGCCACAAAAAAGCCCGCAGATGCGGGCTTTTTCGAAGTTAACGATAACGCAAGTATTAGTAATCTTAGTTAAGCTTCTCTTTGATACGTGCAGACTTACCTGAACGCTCGCGAAGATAGTAAAGCTTAGCACGACGAACCGCACCACGACGTTTCACTTCAATAGAAGAGATGGCCGGGCTGTGTGTTTGGAAAACACGCTCAACGCCTTCGCCGCTAGAGATTTTACGAACTGTAAAAGACGAGTGAAGACCACGGTTACGCTTAGCGATAACAACACCTTCATAGGCCTGAAGACGCTCTTTGTCACCTTCGGTAACGCGAACTTTAACACTCACTGTGTCACCTGGACCAAACTCAGGAACATCAGTTTTTAACTGTGCTTGTTCAATTTTTTTGATGATATCTTGACTGACTTTGCTCATCATTTCCTCTCATCTAGTTAACTGTCATCTTGCCGCAACTGTGACCTGAACTTGTCAAGTAACTGCTGTTGCTCCTCAGTCAGAGCTAGGTGGTTAAATAACTCAGGGCGACGCTGCCAGGTTCTTCCCAGCGATTGCATAAGTCGCCACTGCCTGATTTTTTCGTGATCACCGCTTAATAACACCTCAGGAACGGCCTGACCCTCAAGCACTTCTGGTCGCGTATAGTGCGGACAATCCAGAAGCCCGTCTGTAAAGGAATCTTCCACTGCGGAGGCTTTATGCCCCAGTACACCGGGTACTAACCGGGCAACGGCATCCATTAACACCATCGCCGGCAGCTCACCACCGCTTAGCACATAATCACCAATGGAGACTTCTTCGTCCACATGGGCGTCGATTACACGCTCATCAATTCCTTCATAACGGCCGCAGATTAAAATCGTGCGGTCTGTCTGTGACAAACGCTTAACGCCTGCCTGGTCCAGGGGTTTGCCCTGTGGTGACAGATAAATCACCTTACTGTTTTTACCGCCAACCTGTTTGGCTGCGGTTATGGCGTCAGTTAAAGGCTTAACCATCATCAGCATGCCGGGGCCGCCTCCGTAGGGGCGATCATCCACCGTGCGATGACGATCGTAGGTAAAATCTCGTGGGTTAAACGTATCTACACTGAGCAGCCCGGATTTCACCGCCCGCCCCGTCACACCCTGCTGGGTAAACGGTGCAAACATTTCCGGAAACAGGCTGACAATGCCAAACCATTTTTCCGCGGTCACTTAGAACCCCGGATCCCAGTCAACTGTAATTACCTTACCTTCTTTATCGACCTCATGTACGACATCGTCGAACACGAATGGCAATAATCTTTCTTTTTGACCAAACGCATCGCCCACATTTGCCCGTACCTGAAGTACATCATTGGCCCCTGTGTTAAATACGTCTTTCACCACACCCAGGTCGTAACCTTGCGTTGTCACTACCTGCATGCCGGTGAGCTCCCGCCAGTAATACCCCTCGTCACCTAAATCAGGTAACTGCTCGGCAAGAATACGGATATCCAGATTTTTGATGCGTTCTGCATCATCTCTGGACTCAATACCCGTAATCTTTGCTACCAGGTTTTTGCCGTTGGGACGCCATTGGTCAATACGGTATTCCGTATCATCACTGAGAAACCAGGGCTGATAATCGAAAATACCGGCCGGTGTTTCGGTATAGCTGTTTATCTTGACCCAACCTTTGACGCCATACGGCGCGCCGATTTTGCCAATTACTACCATGTCAGACGCTTGACTCATCTATACCCACCAGTTGCGCTGCATTACGCAGCTGCTTTTTTAGCTTCTTTTACCAAGCTAGATACGCGCTCAGAAAGCGACGCGCCAACACCAACCCAGTGTTCAATACGCTCAAGGTCGATGCGCAGACGTTCTGACTGACCTTGTGCAGTTGGGTTGAAGAAACCAACGTTTTCAATAAAACGTCCGTTTCTTGCGCGACGGCTATCCGCCACCACTAGTTGATAAAATGGACGCTTTTTCGCGCCACCACGCTGTAAACGAATAGTAACCATGTATGCCTCAAACTCGTTGTAGCGTTACCGTTAACTTACCTTTCAGCCTGCACGCACCTGTTGCGCACGAGGAGAAAGGCCGCGGAATTATACGGAAATGACAGCCGAATGCAAGGAGAATCCACGATTATCAGTGGTCACGTCCGCGTGCCGCAGGCTGATCGCCGTGTAAGTTTCGCTTATCGCAAAGCCAGGGGCTTTTTGGCGGATTTCACCGTAGACTATGCCACCTGAATTCGTCGCTGTACCGAAGGAATATCATGT
>JBPEWW010000440.1:0-3645 GCA_052032275.1 Alteromonas sp.
CAGTGCCGGGCTTGCCCAGCAGCTCATTGCCTGCCTCGTGCTCAATGACAGCCACCTGGTCAGCGCCGATAACCAGGTGGTCGGGATAATAGGCGGCGACTTTGCGGGCTTTTTCCGCGGCCAGGCGCAGTGCCAGTTCCAATGCCGTTTCTTTATGCAATGGTGTTTCATCAATGTCCGGGGCATGAATGTCCGCCTGTATGCCGAGGCTGGCCAGTTGCGCCTGCCGGTAGCGGGATGACGAGGCGAGTACGAGTGAAAGCATAATTAATCACGAACTTGTTGGACAGTAATACCGTGCATGGTTAAACAGCTATGCGGTAGAGTCAACCGCAACAAACCGCTTCTTCTCAGCGCGTAAAAACAACGGTAAGACCGGGGTTTTCAGCCAGCCAATAAATTGTGGCTGGCTTGATTAAACCTTTGACAGGCAAAGGCTGAGTCTATATTATGCGCGCCCTATGCAGAAAGTGAAATTACCTCATTCGCTCGACCCAGTCAAAAGCGCCATGAAGCGTTCCGATTACCGGGGTGTGATAGCGTCAAAAGACATGGCTCGATTCAGCGGTGCAGTTGTTAGCTGCGATGAATGGGTGAACGCCGAAATACAGTTTGAAAAAGACGCGCAGGGTCTTACTGTCTTTCACGGTCATCTGGACACGCACGTTACACTTATCTGTCAGCGGTGTAATGGTGAGTTTTCTCAACCGTTGCAGGTTGAATTTTGCTTCAGTCCTGTGCAGGGACAGAATGAGTTCGACAGCGACACATTACCCGAAGCTTACGATCCGGTAGAGGTTGACGACCAGGGAAATGTCAATCTTCTTCAATTACTTGAAGACGAGCTGATCATTTCATTGCCTATTGTACCCCTTCATGCAGAGGAGGAGTGTTCGGTGGCAAAGAAAGATATGCAGTTTGGTGAGATTGAACCGGAGCAAGAGCGACCAAACCCTTTCGCGGTTTTGAAAGAACTTAAGCGAGACCAGGAGTAAATTATGGCAGTACAACAAAATCGTAAAACGCGTGCTAAGCGCGGTATGCGTCGCTCTCACGATGCATTGACAGCCGAGACTTTGTCTGTCGATTCAACGTCGGGCGAGACACACCGTCGTCACCATGTGACTGCAGACGGTTATTATAAGGGCAAAAAAGTTATCGAAGGCTAATCGCTTCGGTGACATAACTTGTCCATGCTAACCATCGCGTTAGATATTATGGGGGGCGATCATGGTCCCCCAGTTATCCTTTCAGCTGCACTTCAGGCAGTTCAAAAACATTCCGATTGTCATTTCATATTATGCGGCCACCGCGAGGTCATTGAGCCTGCCCTGACAGAGTTGCGTGCTGATGCCCGTGACCGAATCACTGTTTCACACTGTGAGCAAGTGGTGGAAATGGGCGAAGCCCCCACCTCCGCACTGCGCACCAAAAAACAATCCTCTATGCGCCGGGTACTGGAACTGGTCGAGGCCGGCGAGGCGGATGCCTGCGTGAGTGCCGGTAATACTGGCGCCTTACTGACGCTGGCGTTCTACGTGCTGAAAACCTTACCCGGGGTCGATCGCCCGGCGCTGGTTTCTGCTATGCCCACTGCCAGTCATCACAAGGTGTTCCTGCTTGATCTGGGGGCCAACGTAAACTGTACCGCCGAGATCCTGTTTCAGTACGGGGTGATGGGCTCAGTGCTGGCAGAGCAAATCGCCGGCATCGACAAACCCCGGGTGGCCCTGCTAAACGTGGGTGAAGAAGACATCAAGGGCAATGCCCAGGTCAAATATGCGAATCAGTTATTCCGTAATGCCAGTGGCATCAACTACATCGGCTATGTAGAAGGTGATGATATATTTACTGATTATGCTGACGTCGTGGTCACGGATGGCTTCACAGGCAATGTGGCGCTGAAATCCAGCGAAGGGCTGGCCAAGCTGGTCATTAATGAAGTGAAGCGGCAATCCCGGCGTAATCTGATGACACGAATGATGGCCCGTGTGGCCCTGCCGTTATTAAAAACTATCTATAATAGCGTGAACCCCGACCAGTATAATGGCGCCAGTCTGTTAGGATTGCGCGGCATTGTAGTTAAGAGTCACGGGAACGCATCTGCAGATGCTTTCTATTACGCCATACATCAGGCTATTCAGGAAGCCAGAATGCGGGTCCCGGAGAAAATAAAAAATAGAATAGAAACGGTATTGTTGGAGCAGATTTGAGCAAATATTCACGATTCATCGGAACCGGCAGTTATTATCCCAGCAATGTGCGTACAAACGCCGATTTAGAGCAAATGGTCGATACCAGCGACGACTGGATCACTGACCGCACCGGGATCAAAGAGCGTCGCATTATTGGTGACGATGAAACCGCCGCAACCATGGGTGCAGAAGCCAGTAAGAAAGCCATTGAAATGGCCGGCATCGACCCTTCTTCTATCGACATGATTGTCTGTGCCACCACCAGTGGCCGCTATGCATTGCCTAGCTCTGCCTGTGAAATACAACGTATTCTGAAGCTGGACGGCATTCCGGCATTTGACGTTGCCGCTGCCTGTGCGGGTTATTGTTATGCATTGAGTGTGGCCGATCAGTACATTAAATCTGGTATGGCGAAACGTATTCTGGTGGTAGGCACTGACTGCCTGAGCCGTCTGGTCGATCCTGAAGACCGTACCATGGTTATTCTGTTTGGCGACGGGGCGGGTGCCACCATCATTGAGGCCAGCGAAGAGCCGGGTATATTGTCCACCCATATTCACGCGGCGGGCTCGTACGGCGACCTTTTATATGTGGGGAACCCAAGCCGGGGTGACGAATCCTCAGTGCATGACAACTGGGGGGTCATGAAAGGCAACGAAGTATTCAAGGTAGCGGTGACCAAGCTCTCTGAAGTTGTAGAGCAAACGCTGGCGGCCAACAACATGCAAAAGTCTGACTTAGACTGGCTGGTGCCGCACCAGGCTAATTTCCGGATCATCAAAGCTACAGCGAAGAAGCTGGATATGTCGCTGGATCAGGTGGTAATGACGCTTGAGAAATATGGCAACACCTCGGCGGCGACCGTACCGACGGCGCTGGATACCGCTATCCGTGACGGCCGCATACAGCGTGGACAGCATTTATTATTAGAAGCATTCGGCGGCGGTTTCGCCTGGGCATCGGCCCTGGTGCGCTATTAATTGTTGGCCGTTTCGCCACCAGACAACAAGAAAAGGATCTAGTATGACTCGAACAGCCTGCGTATTTCCCGGTCAGGGGTCGCAGACCGTTGGTATGCTGAAAGAGCTTGCCGACGCATATCCCTCTGTAACCGACACGTTCCAGGAAGCCTCTGATGTGTTGGGCTACGATTTATGGGCGCTGGTACAAAACGACAGCGACGGAAAACTGAATGAGACGCAGGTCACTCAGCCTGCATTGCTCACTGCCAGTGTGGCTATCTGGCGGCTGCTGCGTGAGCAGGGCGTGGAGGTTGATTATCTGGCCGGACACAGCCTGGGTGAATACTCGGCGCTGGTGTGTGGCGGAACCCTCGCATTTACCGATGCCGTCAAGCTGGTGGAAGCGCGTGGCGCGTACATGCAGGAAGCCGTGCCGGCCGGCGCCGGAGCAATGTTCGCGATTATCGGCCTGGATGATGCAAAAATTG
>JBPEWW010000441.1:0-4882 GCA_052032275.1 Alteromonas sp.
GGGTGTCCACAAATACTACTGGCAAATGCCGGTCTCTACACCATACGGGGCACGTTCAGTGAAGGAGAAGCAATGCTATTGTGTGGGTGTCCATGGCCGGAAGAGAGGTTAGCGGTGCGGAGCGTCTTGTCAGAAAAAAGGAGGTTACTCCTTGATTCGGCCTTTATGCCAGATCTTACTTTCTGTGCGTGAGAGCAGTCGCTGTATGTTGTCTTTATGGCGGGCAATAATCAGCACGGCCAGCATGGCCACGGGCAGGGTATAGTCAGGTTTGATTGACCATGTAAACAGCGGCGCGAGTGAAACGGCAACAAGGGCACCCAGCGATGAATAACCGGACATAAACACCACAAAAATCCAGGTAAATATTAACAAGCCAGCCAGGTCGAGCCCAATGGGTAACATGGCGCCAAAGGCGGTGGCAACCGCCTTGCCGCCTTTAAACCCAAAGTAGAGCGGGAAAATGTGACCCAGGCAGGCCCCGATGGCGATGACGCCCAGATACACAGGCTCTATGCCCAGAAAATAACTGCTGTAAACGGGGATGGTGCCCTTAAGAATGTCACTAATGAGCACCAGAATGGCAGGCACTTTGCCGCCGATACGAAATACATTGGTGGCACCTGGATTACCTGAACCGGCAAGTCTGGGGTCGGGTAAGCGAAATAATCGGCAAACGATAATAGCACTGGAAAGTGAACCCACCAGATAGGCCACTCCCGTCATCAGAATTATCAGTGCGATCATGTATTACTACCGGCGTTCAGGTTACACTGCATCCACACTACTAAAATCCGCGGGTCTGCGCCATACAGGGTGATTAAATTCCGCGCTGGTAAGACGACCGGGTGTCGCCCTCTCACTATGGAGAACCAGGTGCGGTGTGCAGCAGACTCATAACCCTGATTTGAGACGGTACAGGTAATGGAAAAGATTACGATAACGGGTTTACGCGTTGATACACTCATTGGCGTGTACGACTGGGAGCGAGAGCAGCTCACCACCCTTAAACTGGATATTACGGTCACAGCCAGCCTTATCAGCGCCATGACTTCCGATGACGTAAGCCACACCATCGACTACGCGGCGCTGGCCGCACACGTGCAAAATGAGGCGAAGGACTGCCAATACGAACTGTTAGAGGCATTTGGCCATCACATTATGAACAGTATTTTGCGCACCTTTCCCGCACAGCATGTGGCACTGGGGGTCTGCAAACCAGGGATCCTCAAAGACGCCGAGTCGGTGACTGTCTGGATGGAACGTTCGGCCGCAGAATGAATCAGCATCGTATTTTAATCAGCGTGGGTTCGAATATTGAGCGCACCTATCATACTCGCCAGTCCCGCATCGCCCTCGCAGACTATTTTGACAACCTGGTGTGCTCACGGGTGTATGAAAGCCAGGCCGTAGGGTTCGCTGGGAAGCCTTTTTATAATCTTGTCATTCAGGCAGAGACCAGTAAGTCCATTGAGGAAGTGTGCGCTATCCTCAAGCAAATCGAGGTAGACAATGGCCGTGTTCACAGTCAGAAAAAGTTTTGTTCACGGACCCTGGATTTGGATCTGTTAACGTACGATGACGTAGTTACCACACAGCCTGTGGTATTGCCCAGAGAAGAAATTCTGTATAACGCGTTTGTACTGCAACCGCTGGCGGAACTGGTGCCTTCAGAATTACACCCCGAAACTAATGAAAGTTACGCCGCGTTGTGGCAGAAATTTGATAAATCATCCCAGGAATTGCATCCCATAGCCTTCGAATGGAGTTCGTAAATCTGTATGACGCTTTTTGAAATTATAATTCTGGCCATTATCCAGGGGGTCACCGAGTTTTTGCCCATTAGTAGTTCAGGGCATTTACTGCTGCCCGCTGTATTGATGGGGTGGGAGAACCAGGGGCTGGCTTTTGATGTGGCAGTGCATGTGGGTAGCCTGCTCGCCGTGATGATTTATTTTCGCAAAGAAATAACAGCCATGACGGTCGCCTGGTGTACGCAAGGATTCTCCAGACAGCAATCCGCGGACAGCAGGCTAGCCTGGTGGGTGATACTGGCTACCCTGCCTGCTGTTATTATGGGCTTTTTATTCAAAGACTGGATTGAGCTGAATGCCAGAACTGCACTGGTGATTGCCTGCACCACCATCCTGTTTGGCCTGTTGCTCTGGTATGCGGATGCTACCGCAAAGCGTAGCCAGTCGCTGTCATCCTTAAACTGGAAACAGGCATTACTTATTGGACTGGCGCAGGTACTGGCGCTTATTCCCGGTACCTCGCGTTCGGGGATCACCATGACAGCAGGGCTCATGCTGGGCCTGGACCGGGAAAGCACCGCCCGTTTCTCGTTTTTGTTATCCATACCGGTGATCCTCGGTGCCGGTACACTGGCAACAATTGACCTGGTTGCCGAAGGGCAGCGGGTGGACTGGTCAGCATTGCTGTATGGGGCAGCCTTTTCCTTCGTCAGTGCGTATTTGTGTATCTTCCTGTTTCTCAGCTGGATAGCCCGTATTGGCATGCTACCCTTTGTAATCTATCGCCTCGTGTTGGGGGTAATTTTACTGGGTATCGTGTTCATGTAGTCAGCGGTTCTGCCGGTGAGGGCAGCAGGTCAACGACTTATGCCCACGCCGGGCTGAGCAGCCGCCGCTGTCAACGCTCTATAAAAGGACAAACATCAATGTCAGACACCATTTTCACCAAAATTATTAACCGTGAAATTCCTGCGGAAATACTGTACGAAGACGACCAGGCGCTGGCGTTTAAAGACATCAATGCACAGGCGCCCATTCACTTTTTGGTGATCCCCAAAAAGCCCATAGCGACCCTGAATGATATGAGCGAAGACGACCGCTTACTGGTGGGGCATTTATCCTACATCGCCGCAAAGCTGGCTGACGAAATGGGCTTCGCACAGGAAGGCTATCGCACCGTTATGAACTGCAATGAGTTTGGCGGTCAGTCGGTTTATCACATCCATTTACATGTGCTGGCGGGTAAGCTACTGGGCTGGCCGCCGTTTACCGATAAGCCAAAGACACTGGAATAACCGCAGCTGTTTTGTGAGGAACGCTAATGGGCGGCCAGTCGGGCCGCCCAGTTGCCCTGGTGCTGCTGGTCACAGTCAATTTCATTGTCAAACAGGATGTGGCGCTCAGGATGATGCAGCGAGACACCGGCTTCGGCTAATGCCTTGGCAACGCGCAGGACAATATCCGTGTAGCGGGTCTCGCGTGCATGTTGCATGTCCTCGGGGGTCGCAAAAATGAGCGTGACCATCAACGAGGCGGGAAACCGCCGATAATCAACTGTGTGGGTGAGCCACTCAAAACCGGGCAGCGCTTCCAGCCACGCCTCACACGCCTGGGTAAGTGAATTGACTAATGCCCGTTCCTGCTTTTTATCCTGCTTGCGCATCTGTATTCCTCATGTACTCATGGGCGCGCAGCATAGTCACTACAGGCAGTGCTGTAAACCGTACGGTTAGGCATCATCAGCGTGCTGGGCCAGTGTGCATACCCGCTGACGCAGCTCGTTGCCGCTGGAAAGGCCAGTGATAAAACGTTCGGGAATGCCTGATAAACCGCACTGGGCGCCAATCAGTGCCCCCGTCAATATTGCCCTGGACTGATTCTGACCGCCGCCATTGACGGCATGCAGTACCCCCTCTTCGAAGTAGTCTGCGAACCGGGTAGCCAGATAATAGGCGGCAGGTAACTGATGGTAAATGGCGCAGGGGAGACCATATACAGAGGCAATTTTCCAGGCCGGCTCAATATGAATATCATTATCTTGCGCGGCCCGCGCCGCCTCCCCTGGAGTGAGCAGCGGCTCAGGTGAGGCAAACTGGCCTGCGCGGGACATGCTCGCAGGCGCCGGTTCGGGTTGTTCACCAGCGCTGGCATGAAATGGCATGATATCCGAGGCTACCTTTTCCATTAACGCTGACGAGATGTCTGCGGTCAGCCTATGGCCCTGCACCAGGTGTCCAAGCACAGCGCCAAACGCGGTAGTCATCGCAATCACGAGCTCATTGTTTTGAGTGAGTGCAGTGTTGGCGGCAACATGCGTCACTAGCCGTTCAGGTGAATTGGCATACCTCACCGCAATGGCCAGAGTGCGCTCGACAGCCTCGGTGGTGTCGGCCTGACCGGCAATTTCTCCCCAGGGTCTGCCATCGCCAATACGCTTGCGGTAGGCTTCTCGGATAGACTGACTGGTATAGCCGCCAGGCCCTGAATCAGGTTCACCGCTCAGCCTGGGAAACAGCTCGGTGTCCATGCGCTGACAGAAGTCTTGCTCATCGTATGCGCCGCTTTCAGTTAACGAAGCCAGGGTGAGCGATAAAATGTAACCCGCCTGAGACAGATCACCGGCCTTGAGTCCGGCGTGATAGCGGCCGGCTTTAGGGGCAGTATAATCACTGATCCATTCGCCGTAATCGCGGCGCATAGCTGCGAGATCATAGTACCAGTGCGGGCCCAGTGCCAACGCGTCGCCCACGAAGGCGCCCATCAATGCGCCAGCCGCCCGATCCTGAAATTCTTTGCCCATAGCTAATCCCGTGCGTTGCCTGCCTGCGCGCGCATCTGCATCAAGATCCGCGGGTTCCGGGACAGGCACGCAGTTGTAATTGGTCCTGTCTGTGGGTACGCAGCGGCGACAACTAAGATCGTCACGGTTTATTTGTGGGCGCAGGAGAAGCACAAAAAACGGGAGAAGAGCGGGACAGTCACTTAAATTTTGCCAGTTCGTGATTTGCGAGTCAATGGGACACCCACTAACGGAGGTGCGTGATAAGAGCTAATAGATGCAAATAGGACACCCACAAAAACCTCTTAGCTGAACGCTGACGGCAGGCACAGCAGACGCTACGAGTGCG
>JBPEWW010000442.1:0-5070 GCA_052032275.1 Alteromonas sp.
ACGCCGGACACCACGGTCAGTGTAGGAGAAGGACGCAGCGTAACGCGGGCGAGATTACGAAAGTTGGTAAGCTGGACTTCGTCCAGTTTCATACTGATACCCTAATAAATGGAACGTGGCAGTGTAGGTCGCCCTGTACTGACCACGCCATCATTAGCAGTAAGGTGGGTGGTCATTACAGCCGCATCGGCATAATAACATACAGAGCAGCATCGTCTGTGGCGTCTTCTATTAGCGCACTGGCATTTGAGTCAGACAGGCTGATTTTGACCTGGTCAGACACCAGGGCATTCAACACGTCGATGAGGTATGCCACATTAAAGCCGATTTCCAAATCTTCGCCCTGGTAATCCACATCAACAATCTCTTCTGCCTCTTCCTGCTCGGGGTTATTGGCGGTAATTTTTAACTCACCCGAAGACAGGTTCAGGCGGACGCCGCGGAACTTCTCGTTGGACAGGATGGCGGCTCGGGAGAACGCGTCTTTCAACACGGCTTTACTGGCCAATACCGTTTTGTCACCGTCTTTCGGTAACACCCGGCGATAATCAGGAAAGCGGCCATCAACCAGTTTACTGGTAAAGATGAACTCGCTGGAAAACAATCGCAGGTGATTAGCGCCCAGCTGTATCTTAATCATCTTGTCGTCTTCACCAATCAGACGGGAAATTTCCAGCACCCCTTTGCGCGGGATTATTACCTGACGACCGGGTAACGCGTCATTGTATTGCAGTCGGCACAGCGCCAGCCGGTGACCGTCGGTAGCCACCGTGCGAATAATGTTGTCTTCCGTTTCCAGCGACATTCCGTTGAGGTAATAACGGACGTCCTGCTGCGCCATAGAAAAATGGGTACTGTCGATCAGGCGTTTTAAATCACTGCAGGAAATTTCAAATTCAACTTCCCCTTCCCAGTCTTCCAGATTGGGATAATCATTAGCGGATAATGTAGATAAGGTATAGCGACCCCGCCCGGCACGGATCAGGGCTTTATTGCCGTCCAGTGAGAAAGAAATATCAGTACCATCTGAAATACCGCGAATGATGTCGAACAGTTTTTTGGCCGGAACGGTGATTTCCCCTTCCTCATAGTCGCCTTCTAATTTTACATTAGAAATAAGTTCGACTTCTAGATCTGTACCTGTCAGCCAGAGTGCGTCCTCACTTACTTTAATCAGTACATTGGAAAGGATCGGCAATGTATGACGGCGCTCTACGGCACCAGACACTAGTTGTAACGGCTGTAAAAAATTTTCGCGGCTAATGGTAAATTTCATGAGTGCTCAATCTCGCCTCGGTCGTTAAGAAGACAATGTCCGTATGAGGTTCTTATAATCCTCTTTTATATCATGACTTTCTTCTCTAAGCTGATCTATTTTTCTGCACGCATGCAGTACCGTAGTGTGGTCCCGGCCGCCGAATGCATTACCCAGTTCAGGCAGGCTGTGGTTGGTGAGTTCCTTGGCCAGTGCCATGGCTACCTGCCGGGGACGTGCCACGCTACGACTGCGGCGTTTTGACAGTATGTCAGAGACCTTGATTTTATAATAGTCAGCGACCGTTTTCTGTATGTTATCTACCGTAACCAGTTTTTCCTGCAGCGCCAGCAGATCGCGAAGGGCTTCGCGTACAAAGTCGATAGTGATAGGCCGGCCGGTAAAATTGGCATTCGCAATTACCCGGTTTAACGCCCCTTCCAGTTCCCGCACATTTGAACGCAACCGTTTGGCAATAAAGAACGCCACCTCGTTGGGTAAATGAATCCGGTTTTCCGCGGCCTTGCGCATGAGTATTGCAACCCGGGTTTCCAGCTCGGGGGGCTCAATAGCAATTGTCAGGCCCCAGCCAAACCGGGACTTCAGGCGATCCTCTACCCCGTCAATTTCTTTCGGGTAACGGTCAGACGTGAGAATAATTTGCTGGTTGCCTTCCAGTAGCGCATTAAAGGTATGGAAAAACTCTTCCTGTGACCGCTCTTTATTGGCAAAAAACTGAATGTCATCAATCAACAAGGCATCTACTGAGCGGTAAAAGCGTTTGAAATCTTCGATGGCATTATTTTGCAGCGCTTTCACCATATCCTGGACAAAGCGCTCAGAATGCATATAGACAATTTTAGCATTGGGACGATTGTCCATAATGCCGTTACCGACTGCATGCAATAAGTGGGTCTTACCTAAACCTGTGCCCCCGTAAATAAATAAGGGGTTGTACGAGCCGCCCGGATTATTGGCAACCTGAGTGGCTGCAGCACGGGCCAGTTGGTTCGACTTACCTTCAACAAAATTCTCGAACTGATACGTGGGGTTTATATTGCTTTTATGCTTTACTCCCTCAGGAATAGGGATCACCGTCGGTTTACCGGGCTGGACCGGCGATACCGGTGTGCGCTGTTCGTGATGATTAACCGCGTCAGGGGCCGCACTCTGGCCCTGCGAAGGCCGGCTGGCCGGCTGTAAGTTGTCTGCGGCGGTCTGAAAGGCCTCCATCGACGCTGTCGCCTGCGGCTGTCTGGCCGCGGGCTGTCGAGGGGCAGCCTGCGCAGGCGATGACACCGGGGCTTTGCCCATCACCTCCAGACGCAACTCAGGTATCTGCCCGTGGGCAAACTCACTGAACAGTGCCGTGATCTTGTCGCGGTATTTGTCCCGCACCCAATCCAGAATAAACCGGTTGGGCGCAAACAGGGTAACCACCTGCTCGTCTTCCTCTGACGTGAGCGGCCTTATCCACATGCTAAATTGTTGCGTGGGCAATTCCTGGCGCAATCTCTCCAGACATAAATTCCAAAGTGACATGGTGTAACTTAGCTCCGAGTTACGCTGGAAGGCCATCATTGCATTTATTGAAGACAAGAAAACGCCTGTCCGGCGCCACAGGCCAGACGGGTGCAATGAGGGTAACAGCGAGAAATTTTGTTGTCGTTTTTTTATTGCTGTGGATTATCTTACGTTATCAACAGAATGTAAATCTTGATCTTTTGCGATCTTTAAGATCTATCGCGTAAGTCAATGATATTACATATGTATTCTTTTGGCTTGTAAGGATCGCGATCACTATAAACCAAACCACTGTATTGATGATCAGCCACCACGATCGGCGAAAATTCCCTTGCGATCTGCGCCGCTGCCTGCTACGCCTGTGGATAACCTCCCGGTTAGCTATTAGTTATTCACAAAATGCAAACTCAACAACGCTTTTTTAGGCGAAAATTTTGCGGTTTGTCGTTCAGGCGGTGAAAAAAACAGCCATTTGTGCACTAAAAACCGGATTATTGATTGACACCAAGCCCCGAGATCTCTAGAATTCAGCGTCCTTTTTGGATGGCAGGTAACCCATTGCCCAGCAAGGTGTCGAACAGGCAGCGAACTGACAATGCAAACCCCGCCTTCGTTTAACTAAATAAGTGAGACTTTGGTCATGAAAAGAACATTTCAACCGAGCAACTTAAAGCGCAAGCGTTCTCACGGTTTCCGTGCTCGTATGGCGACCAAAAATGGTCGTAAAGTACTGGCAGCTCGCCGTGCTAAAGGTCGCGCTCGCCTTTCAGCTTAATTGCACGATCCCAAAGTGGGCGAAAATCAGTTTTCCAGGGAGTTACGTCTGTTAACTCCCTCCCACTTTACCTACGTCTTTAATGACGCCATTCCTGCGGTATCTCCTGCTTTTACTATTCTTGCCCGCCATAATAATGAGCCGGCGCCAAGATTAGGCATCACACTCTCTAAAAAACGTATTCGAAAAGCGGTTCAGCGTAACCGTATTAAGCGTTTGATCCGGGAAAGTTTCCGTCATAGAAAGCATGCATTGCCGTGCGTGGACATTATCGTTGTAGGTAAATCGGGTGCCGATGGCATGAGTAACGAGGAAATTTACGCACAACTGGATAAGTTATGGCGAAAATTAACCAAGCGCTGCAACGCTGCCTGATAGCGGTCCCTTTACTGCTGATAAAGTGCTATCAGTGGTGCCTGTCTCCCCTGCTGGGTCAGCGCTGTCGCTTTCATCCCTCGTGTTCTTTTTACGCCATTGAGGCATTAAAAACACACGGATTGGTATTTGGCGGTTGGTTATCCCTTAAACGCATATTAAAATGCCACCCTTTGCACGCCGGTGGTTACGACCCGGTACCTGAAAAACAACAAGATAAACACTCAAAATAAAGAGACCTCTATGGAATCGCAACGTAGTTTTCTGATCATCGGCCTTGCCCTGATTAGCTTCTTACTCTGGCAGCAGTGGCATAAGGACTATGGTCCGCAGCCAGCAGCACCGGCTGTCACAGAACAAGCCCAGCAGTCACAGGGAGTGCCTTCATTTGATGATGGCCAGTCAGGTGATACCGACATTCCGCAAAGCAGCGCCGATGTCCCTGCCACTGACACCCCGCAGGTCGCTGAACAGTCAGGTACGGCAACCACGCGAACCATAGCGGTGACCACTGATACACTGGATTTACGCATTGACCTGCTTGGTGGTGATGTAATTACCGCTGACTTGTTGCAGTACCCGGTGACTCAGGATGCTGAAGCACCCTACAGCCTGTTGCGTGCCGGACAGGGGCTGTACGTGGCACAAAGCGGCCTGATTGGTGCTAACGGCCCGGATGCCAACCGCAATGGCCGCCCGGTATACAACGCAGAACAAACTGAATATCAGCTAACCGGTGACACCCTGGCAGTGCCGCTGACCTGGCGTAATAATGAAGGTTTAGCGGTTACCAAAACATTCCATTTCACCCGTGGCAGCCATCAGGTCAAAGTGACCTATGATGTGGCAAATAATACCGCCGGCACGGCCACCGTGCAGCCGTACGGACAGCTGAAGCAAACCATGCAGTACGAGGACGACAGTAACATGTTTATGCCTACGTACCGTGGCGCCGCCTACTCTACCGAAGATGACAGATACGAAAAATACTCGTTTGGCGATATTGAAGACGGTAAATTACGGATCACCACGCCTGCAGGCTGGGTAGCCATGCTGGAACACTATTTTGTGTCGGCCTGGGTGCCGCCGCAGGAGCAGACTAATACCCTGTACAGCCGCAACCTGCGCGACCAGTTCGCCG
>JBPEWW010000443.1:0-3080 GCA_052032275.1 Alteromonas sp.
AGTTCCCCTTCGCCAGTGTGCTGAGCTTTGTGGCTGTTATCATGGTGGTGATTTTCTTTGTCACCTCCTGTGACTCCGGCGCCATGGTGGTGGATATGCTGTGCTCCCACGGCGAAAATAACACCCCTGTCTGGCAGCGTATTTACTGGGCAGTCGGGGTTGGCATCGTCGCCGCCATATTACTGTATGCGGGTGGGTTAAGCGCCTTACAGACAATGACGATTGTCTCTGCCCTGCCATTCTCGGTGGTGCTGTTAATTGCTCTTACGGGGCTGCTTAAAGCCTTGCGGGTTGAGGGCTATAAGCGTGAAAGCCTGCAGGTAATTGCGGGGCAACCGCCCCATGCCGACTCGGATAAGAACTGGAAAGAGCGACTGGAAAATATCACCAGTTTTCCTGACCAGCAGGTGGTGGCGCGGTTTATGGCCAAAATCGTGAAACCGGCGTTACAGGAAGTGGGTAAAGAGTTTGAGTCGCAGGGCTTTGGGGTCGACATTAAAGAGGACGACCACATTCAGACCCTGACTGTGACGATGGGCAGCGACCCGGATTTCATTTACTCGGTATACCTGACCAAAACCGCGCAGCCTGAGTTTGTCACGCCAGGGAATGAGTCAGTAGACGCCGACGACAAGCACACGTACTATCGTGCCGAAGTTCACTTAAGTGAAGGTGGTCAGAACTACGATATTATGGGCTGGTCAAAAATGGCGGTAATCAACGATGTCATCGACCATTACCAGAAACATCAACACTTTATTCATTTATTGAAATAATCTACACGTGCAACGTGAAATGAAGAGATAAGCATGCGAAAAGAAGAAGAATTATTGGTGGCACTACGGCGGGTGATCCGTGCAGTAGACCTTCGCAGCAAACAACTCAGTAAGTCTGTGGGCCTCACTGGCCCGCAGTTACTGGTCATGCAAAATATCCAGGAAAAACCCGGGATCATGGTGAGGGAAATTGCCGAAAACATTAATCTGAGCCCGGCGACCATCACCAATATTCTGGACCGCCTGGAGGCCAGGGATCTGGCAAAACGGATCCGCAGCACCACCGACAAACGGAAAGTGGGCGTATTTGTGACGGAACGTGGCAGCGTGGCGCTGCAGGATGCCCCCCGGCCGCTTCAGGAGCATTTTATTGACCGGTTTAATCAGCTTAAAGAATGGGAGCAAAGCCAGATGGTGGCTACAATGCAACGTATTGCCACCATGATGGATGCCGAAGATATCGACGCCTCGCCGTTCCTTGAGGTAGGCAACCTGTCAGATAAGAACGTTTAGGACGATTTCGATTTGAGCGGATTCGGGCGCCCGCCGGTGACCTTGTCCGCGCGTCCTTCTTCCTTCGCTTTTTCTGCCCGCCGTTTACGTACCTCTTTCGGATCGGCAATCAGGGACCGGTAAATTTCAATCCGATCCCCGTCTTTCACTTCGTCTTTCAGTTTTACCACCCGGCTCCAGATACCGACTTTGCTTGCGTCTAAATCAATACCGGGATACAGGGTAAGGATATTCGACGCCTCTATAGCTTCTTCCACAGTGGTGCCTGACTGCACGGCCAATTCGATAATAGATTGCTTAGTTGGCAGCGCATACGCCACCTCCACGCTCAGCATGCCTTTTGTCATGAATAAACAACCCTTGCCCGTTCAGTAAACGCATTCACCATGCTGGCCGCCAGCGAATTAAATACCTTGCCAAACGCCATTTCTGCCAGCTTGCTGCTGAACTCAAACTCAAGATGCAGCTCTATCTTGCAGGCTTCGTCTGAGAGTGCCGAAAATCGCCAGCCGCCGGTTAAACGTTTGAAGGGGCCCTCTACCAGTTGCATATCGATGCGGGTTGCCGGAAACAGCGTGTTGTGCGTAGTAAACCACTGGCGGATCCCCGCTTTTGCCACCATCAGCGACGCTTTCATGCCCTGCTGACTGGACTCCAGAACCTTACTGTCCTGGCAACCCGGTAAAAATTCGGGGTACGACTCAACGTCATTGACTAAATCGTACATGGCTTGTGCACTGTGAGCCACCAATGCACTGCGTTGAATACTCGGCATTTAATCTCTACTGCTGGAACGTCAAAAATCGCATTTTAGCATGAGATTTGGCCCCCGACTAACCTTCCCTTTCAGCCTGCTGCCCCCACATTAAAGTTGTACCACACACCACGAAACTAAAGACTTTCATAACACATTCAGTATAATAGCGGGCATGAAAAAGAATAAAGCCAACAAAAACTCAACCGGAACCATCGCGCTGAATAAAAAGGCGCGTCACGACTATTTCCTCGAAGATAAATTTGAGGCCGGTATGTCCCTGCAAGGCTGGGAAATTAAAAGTATCCGTGAAGGCAAGGTGAATATCACCGACGCGTACGTCATCATTCAAAATGGTGAGGCCTACCTGGTGGGCGGACGCATTACCCCACTAAGTCAGGCATCTACGCACGTGATCTGCGAGCCCGAGCGCAGCCGTAAATTGCTGCTTAAGCAGCGAGAGATTGACCGCTTAATGGGCGCCCGGGATCGCCAGGGCTACTCCATTGTGGCCACCGCCATGTACTGGAAAAAGTGCTGGGTGAAGCTGGAAATTTATCTGGCAAAAGGCAAACACAGCCACGACAAACGCGACACCGTGAAAGATCGTGACTGGCAACGTCAGAAAGAACGGGTAATGAAACATAGCGTATAGCCGGCTTTCAGGTGATGTAAAAAAAGGCATATCCGTTGATATGCCTTTTTTGTTGCCGTTAGCTGCTGCATTCACGCCGGTAGCGGCGGATCATCCGTTTACGATGATGCAAATCCAGCAATAAGCTGACCAGCGGTGACGGAGCGCGTAACGTGGTGAAGTCATTACCCAGCCTTCGCAGCTGACGTCTCACCATCGCCATGCCCGCCAGGCTGGCAAGTGCTTTATCACGCCAGCCACACTTTAAAATCACCCCCGCATACTCCGGATGTTGCTGCCATTTTTTTACCAAATCCGGCGTCACGGCCAGCGCGCTCGCCATTCCCACCAAGGTACACCCTGCGTCCACTACCTGCTGGGCAACCTGCGCACGCTTTATACC
>JBPEWW010000444.1:0-10881 GCA_052032275.1 Alteromonas sp.
CATCGTCGTATGCCGAGCTTAAACGTTTCATGCTTGAAACGCTGGCATGAGTGTGGGGGACTGGCAGTCGTTGTTTGCGCGGGAGCAGCAGCAAGCCTATTTTCAGACACTTCAACAGCAGGTTGCTGCCGCAAGAATCGGAGACACACCGGTATACCCGCCGGCTGATGAGGTTTATACGGCATTCCGGCTGACGCCCCTGGCTAAGGTGAAAGTGGTTATTTTAGGGCAGGATCCTTACCACGGACCTGGTCAGGCTCACGGACTGGCATTTTCGGTACCGCGCGGCGTTAAGCCGCCGCCCTCGCTGGCCAACATATATAAGGAGCTGCAGCAGGACATTGCGGGTTTTCAGCCGCCTGAGCATGGTGATCTGACCGGCTGGGCAAAACAAGGCGTTCTATTGCTCAATACCGTGCTGACAGTCTCGCAGGGACAGGCACACAGCCACAGTAAGTGGGGGTGGGAAAAGTTCACCGATGCAGTAATCGACGAGCTGAACAGCCAGTGCACCGGGCTGGTATTTCTACTCTGGGGCAGTCATGCGCGTAATAAGGGAGCAGCAATAAACCGCCACCGGCACTGTGTGCTGGAAGCCCCGCATCCGTCACCTTTATCGGCCTACCGCGGTTTTTTTGGCTGCGGCCACTTTAGTCAGGCCAACGCATATCTGCGCCGCGAGGGTCAGACACCCATTACCTGGCAGCCGTAAGCATGGGGATGCTTACCCGGCTTCAGACCAGAAAAGCAAAAGGCCGCCTGCGTGGGCAGGCGGCCTTTTTATTATCTTTCCAGTGTTTCCAGTTCGTACTCAAATCCGCAATCGAGTTCGGATAATTCCTTCTCTAGTGCAAATCTGTCTTGCAAGGCTTCAATTTCTCGCCACTTCCGTTTCTTACTTTTGGTTTTAGCTGGTCGGGATTCAATATCAAGCATGGCAAACAAATCTGATTTATCCATGAGGATCTCCTTATTATTACCACTAACAACAGTACAGAGTGTTTATAAAATCCTTCTGTACAATTTTGTATCACAGCCACGATGAAAATAAAACAGGTAAATTTACCTTTTATTAACACTTGTTGACATTTTAGTGACAGTGGCTCTCGTCCATGAGAGGCGGCTGGCGTGGCCAGCCGCACCTGATATTGCACTGCAACAGTGCGTTGACGGTTATGTTTGCTCAGCTTTGGACATTGGTTTGCCGGAAGCGGGCAATGAGTTGCTCAGTAGAGCGGTCGAACTCACTGCTGTCCCGTTTGCCGGTAATACCATCAAGCACCTGATTACCAAGTACTTTTCCTAACTCCACGCCCCATTGGTCAAAGGAATTTAGCTGCCAGACAACACCCTGGACGAAAACCTTGTGTTCATACAGAGCAACCAGCGCGCCAAGTGTGAAGGGATCCAGCTTTTCGAATAACAGGGTGTTGCTTGGCTTGTTCCCGGGCATCGTTTTATGTTGTGCAAGGCGGGTGCGATCTGCCTCATCCAGACCCTGGTTGTCCAGGTCGGCATAACATTCTTCAAATGTTTTGCCCTGCATTAGCGCCTGTGTCTGTCCAAAGCAGTTTGAAGCCAGCATGGCGTGGTGGGTGTCATCCTGGTTTGGTACCGTCAGTGGTAACATAAAGTCGGCCGGAATGATGCCAGCCCCCTGATGGATAAGCTGATGAAAGCTGTGCTGACCATTAGTGCCTTCGCTGCCCCAGATGATTGGGCCGGTGGGGTAGTCAACCGGGTCGCCGTTCTGGGTGACCCGCTTGCCATTACTCTCCATATCCAGCTGCTGCACGTAAGCAGGCAGGCCGCGCAGATAATGGTAATAGGGCAACAGCACATGGGACTGGGCTTCAAAGAAGTTCCGGTACCAGACACCCAGCATTGCCATGATCACCGGTACATTGTTTTCCAGCGGCGCGGTTTTGAAATGATTATCCATTTCGTGGGCCCCTTCCAACAGGCGTTTAAACTGCGCAAAGCCCAGCGCCAGGGAAATAGGCAGGCCGATAGCTGACCACAGCGAGTAGCGCCCGCCCACCCAGTCCCACATAGGGAATATGTTCTCTTCGGCAATCCCGAATTCTGTGGCCGCACTGACATTTGATGAGACTGCCACGAAGTGCTTGGCGATGTCCTGCTGACCGCCGCCGGCATTTAAAAACCAGGCTTTCGCCGATAAGGTATTCTGCAGGGTTTCCTGGGTAGAAAATGATTTTGAAGACATCACTACCAGCGTCTGCCCGTGATCCAGTCCCTGCAGCACATCGTGAATGTGACACCCATCCACATTGGCCACAAAATGCACGTTAACCGCATCATGGGTGTAGGGCTTGAGCGCCTCAGTCATGATCTTCGGGCCCAAAAACGATCCGCCAATGCCAATCGCTACTACATCGGTGATCCGTTTACCGGTATACCCTTTGTGCTCACCGTTATGCACTGCGGCGGTAAAGGCATCAATTTTGTCCAGCGTGGCCATCACTTCAGGCATCACGTCGTCACCGTCAATATGTACCGGCGCGCCTGAGAAATTGCGTAGCGCTGTATGCAGCACCGCACGGTTTTCTGTGTTGTTAATGGCCTCGCCACCGAACATCGCCTCACGATGTGCCTCCAGTCCCTGGGCGCGTGCCAGTGACATCAGGGCGGTCATGACCTCATCCGTAACCCGGTTTTTCGAGTAATCCAGAAAAATTCCGGCAGCTTCAGCCTGCATGCGTTGTGCCCGCGAGGGGTCAGCTGTGAACCAGTCACGCATATGCTGATCTTTGATGGTGGCGGCCAGTCGGGATAACTCATGCCAGGCGGGCTGGCTTGTCAGTTTGCTCATGTCTGTTCTCCTGCAGAATCTCCAAACCGCCGGTTCAGGCGCCCAGTTTCTCTTTTAACATGACTTCCAGCTTTACCTGGTCGGCAGCAAAATTCCGGATCCCTTCAGCCAGCTTTTCGGTGGCCATGGCATCTTCGTTCATTTCCCACCGGAATGCGGTTTCGGTCATGCGCTCTCCCGGCGTTTTTGTCGCACCGTCGTCAGTCAGGCGCGCTTGCAGGTCGCCTGTCTCATTAGCCAGCTCTTCCAGTAACTGCGGGCTGATGGTCAGTCGGTCGCAGCCTGCCAGCGCCTGGATTTCACCGATATTTCGGAAACTGGCGCCCATGACAACCGTGTCGTAGCCGTGCTCTTTGTAATACTTATAAATTTTGGTGACTGACAACACACCCGGATCATCCTCGGCTGTGTAGTCAGTTTTACCGGTACTGTTTTTGTACCAGTCAAGGATACGTCCCACAAACGGCGAGATAAGATAAGCGCCAGCCTCTGCACATGCTTTGGCCTGGGCGAAGCTGAACAGCAGAGTGAGGTTGCAGTTTATGCCTTGCTGCTCCAGTACTTCAGCGGCCTGAATACCTTCCCAGGTGGAGGCTATTTTAATCAGGATACGGGATTTATCGACGCCCTCATCCTGGTACAGCTGAACCAGCCGCTCGGCTTTTTCAATGGTGGCGTGGGTGTCGAAGGACAACCGTGCATCCACCTCCGTGGAGATACGGCCGGGAATAATGGCAGAGATTTCTTTGCCAATGGAGACTGCCAGTTTGTCAGCCGCATCAGTCAGCTGCTGGTCACTGTCGTTAGACTGCAGTTTTGCCCAGGCCACGGCATCATCAATGAGGCCCGCGTACTGTGGCAGGCTGGCGGCTTTTAACAGCAATGACGGGTTCGTGGTGGCGTCAACCGGCGCGTACTTTTTGATGGCATCAATGTCGCCGGTGTCGGCAACGACGGTGGTCATTTCACGTAAAGCTTCTAGCTGATTGCTCATAGTTCTCTCTGAATTTGGCTGTTGTGACTAACTTGGTTTGTCGAATTCGTACACGCAAACCGAAGGAAAGATTATTGTATTAATGGCTGTAGGGGTTAACTGCCAGACCCTGGTGAGTCTGCACATTACTGAGGCTAGTTATACCAAACCCCCGGGCTAATTTACAGCGTGGTGGCGGATTGGCCGCTAATCGGTTTGTGTGAACAGACTAATCAATAAAATCCCGGCTGCCAGACGACCACTGGGGGGACAGTGATGGTATGATAATGCTATTAGAGTTGAGGAGTTGCTATGTTAGTTGTTGTTTCACCCGCCAAGAATCTGGACTTTGACAGTAAGGTACCGGTAACTGAATACACGCAGCCGCAGCTGATGGACGATACCCAGGCGCTGGTAGCACGCTGTCGGGAACTGTCTCCTGCCCAGCTGGGCACCCTGATGAGTATCAGTGACAAGCTGGCCACGCTGAATGCTAACCGGTTTGCGGAATTCTCTTTACCCTTTACGCCGGAAAACGCCCGCCAGGCGGTATACGCGTTTAACGGCGATGTCTATACCGGCCTGGATGCCTATTCATTGAGTGCAGACGATATCCGCTATGCACAGTCGCACCTGCGCATATTATCCGGGCTTTATGGGTTGTTGCGGCCCTTGGATCTGATGCAGGCGTATCGTCTGGAAATGGGCACCAAACTGGAAAATGCCCGGGGCAAAGACCTGTATACCTTCTGGGGCGAGAAGATCACCACGTTGCTAAATGAGGCCATGGCAGAGCAGGGCGATAATGTGCTGGTGAACCTGGCATCGAACGAATATTTTAAGTCGGTGAAAAAGCGCAAGCTAGACGGCATGGTGGTGACCCCGCAGTTTAAAGACTTTAAAAATGGCCAGTACAAGGTCATTAGTTTCTTTGCCAAGAAGGCGCGCGGCGCCATGGCACGTTATATTCTGCAGCACCAGGTGGCCGATGTTGCCGGACTCAAGGCGTTCAATGAAGATGGCTACCAGTTTAGTGAACAGCACAGCAGTGCCACGGAACTGGTGTTTCTGCGTAACCAGCAAGACTAGCCTGCCGGGAAGGACACGCCGGTAACCAGGCGTAATGCAGATAGCACAGCCTGACACCCGCTGCCTGTAGGAACCGGTGGCCAGCGGCGGGGCGCAGCGTCGTGTCCCGCTCACGGCTGCCAGCGGGCGACGCGTGTTCAATACGCCATCCCTGCTCAAAAGGTATACAGCGGCACGCGCGTGTGCCCGCCGTCATACCTTTATACTTCCCCCTATGTATTATTCTGTTGGTATATGAAGTAGGCCGGCGCAGGCAGTCTTGCTTGCTGGCCGGGGTAAGGAATATGCCATGCATGAGTCAGTGGTGCCGTACACGACGGCCAGTGAATTAGAAGCGGCCATTCACGCCTTATGGGAAAATGCCAACACGCTGCCGGATAACCCTGTAACCGTAGAGGTGCGGTGCCGGTTTCCGGACGCTGCCCAGCTCGGGTATTTCCTGAACGATCCGGAAACGGCCCGACTGGGGGCGCCGGTGGTAAACCGCACCCAATCCGGTGAGGTGAGCTTTCTGGTATCAAATGTCCTCGCGCCCCTGCCTGTGAGTGAATTTTGCGCCATCTTATCCGGCCAGGTCAGCTTATACCGTGGTGTGTTACACGGCTGTGCCCATGCCCGTACACACCCGCACACTGCTGTCCACCTGGGCAGCGATGACCTGCAGGCTGGCTACTTTGACAGTAGCGCACTGACTGCTCACCAGGCTTTTGTCACCTATTTTGCAGAAGAATTTGCAATGCTCGGCTTTAGCCGCCTAGGTGATGTAACCCTGTCGCAACAGGGCACAGGCCGTTACATGCTGCATCGGCCCTCGCGCACGCTGGTGAAGATTACGGCTTCCCAAAGTAACGACGGAGGCAGACTGACGCTGATGACATGGCTGTCTGACGGGCAGGTTATTGCCAGCTCGGCACGGGAGAATACGACTGGTCCGGTCGCTGACATTCCCTGTTGTGCCCGGGACCATGCCCATTATCCGGAGACCCGGTTTCAGGCTCACTTACAACGGGTGGAGGCGTATCGTGATTCGCATATGTTGGTGACCGCGGTACCAGTGGAGTCAGAGTCTGACATTTTGGCGTTGGAAGACACGCTGGCAGCGACCCGCCAGCGCGACAGCGACCAGATCAGTCGGTGTACAACTTCTGACGAAATGTAAGTGTTTGTTGCTCGTTGCCCAGCCGCAGGTCGATATTGAAGCGAAAAGTTTCCTGGTCGCGGAAAGGGACCACGGCCAGATAGTAAATGGCGTCACCGTCTTCTACTTTCTTAAAACTAAGTTTACGGGTGGTACCTAACAGGTTTTTTGCTTCACCCGTAACGCTGACTCGCTGCGCTTTCTGGGTGTCGCTATCGAGCACCGAAATATTCACCAGCGCATTGTACTTACTGCGCACCAGGCCATAGCGGGAGGCCACTTCCGGGGTCAGAAACGAGGTATTCACGACCATATAATGGACATCCCAGTCACCCAGCGTGGCTTTCTGCTCAGCACTCACGGGCGCTATCCAGACCAGTGCCAGCACCAGCAGTACAAAGATTTTACGGAATACGAACATAACTACCTCGATTATCTGCAGCGTTAATAAATGCCAATAGTGTCCTGAATAAGCAACTGCAGAAATTGCAGGGCAATAATGGCAATCAGAACAGACAGGTCCAGGCCACCGAGCGGCGGGATGACCTTACGAATGGGTGCCAGAAACGGCTCCGTCAGCTGATGAAGCACATAGTCGATGGGGGATTGCCCTTGCGATACCCAACTGAGGATGGCGCGCAGTAACAGCACCCAGAACATCAGTGACAAGGTTTCCTTCACCACGTCCAGGACGGCGACGATCAGCAGTGACAACGGGTTCACGCCGCCACCACCTAACATCATATTAAGGGTAAATATCTTCGCTGTGGCCACCAGCAATGCCAGCACCAGGGTGGCGGTATCCAGCCGCCCCAGCGAAGGGATCACACGGCGCAACGGCCCAACGATGGGGTGCGTCGCTTTGACGACAAACTGGCTCAGGGGATTGTAAAAATCGGCCTGTACCAGTTGTAACCACAGTCGCAGGATGACGACCATCAAATATAAGTTAAATAAGGTACTAACTAAAAATACCGTTGCGCTCATGCTGACTGTTTCCTACTGATTTATAGCTGGCGGGCCATTTCTTCGGCTCGCGATACTGCGGCGCGCATTGCTTTTGCTACGCTGTCTTCAAGCCCTTCGTCGATCAGCGTATTCACTGCCGCGGCGGTGGTCCCTCCTTTCGAGGTGACCTGGGCACGCAGTTCACTGAGCTCAAGATCCGAATTGTGACAGACCATTTCCGCTGCTCCCAGCATCGCCTGCTGCACCATGAGTCTGGCCGCATCTTTTTCAAAGCCCATCCGCATGGCTTCTTCCTGCATGGCCTGCAGGAACAGGAAAAAATAGGCCGGTGAACTGCCCGCTGCGGCAATCACGCCGTTAATGTCGTCTTCTTTTTTCACCCAGACTGTTTCGCCTACGCTGGCCATCACATCGTCGACGTACTGACGGTCGTCCTCAGAGACGTGCTCATCGGCGTACATACCCGACATGCCTTTACCCAGCAGACTGGGTGTATTGGGCATGATCCGAACCACCGGGTAGTCCCCCCCCAGCATGGCCTGGAGACGACTGACCGGCAGGCCGGCAGCAATGCTTAAAAACAGCTTGCCGGATAAATCATTGTTTTCCTGCAGTGCGGCGCACATGTCGCCCATCATCTGAGGTTTCACCGCTAACACGATAGCATCGGCAAACTGACACGCCTCGTCATTGGACTGGGTGGTCTGAATCCCAAATTCTTCTTTTAATTTGTCTAACTTAGGGGTAGAGGGGTTGCTGGCCAGGATCCTGTCCTGGTCATAGCCTGACTGAATTAAACCGCTGATAATACTGCGGCTCATATTGCCGGCGCCAATAAAGGCCAATTTTTTCTGTTGCATGTGTACCCTTCTCTTGCGTTGTTTGTGAAAACGGATGGTCTTTGGTTATTGCCGGGCCCCGAAGATGGCGGAGCCTATTCGCACCATTGTCGAACCCTGGGCAATTGCCGCTTCCATGTCACCACTCATTCCTACGGACAGGGTATCAAAATTGCTCAGCTTTGTACGGTAATGGTCAAACAAATCATGCAACTGCAGCAGCGTCTGGTGCTGCTGCCGGGTACTGGCATCAGCTCTGGGAATTGCCATCAGACCGCGTAATACCAGATTGTCCATGGTGCTGATGGTGTCTATCAGGGCCGGGAGTTGTGCCGCTTTGATACCCGCTTTACTGGCTTCATCGTCAATATTCAGCTGTATACATATATTCAGCGGAGGCAGGGAAGCGGGGCGTTGATCATTTAAACGACGGGCAATCTTTTCTCTGTCCACAGACTGCACCCAGTCAAAATGCTCGGCCACAATCCGGGTCTTGTTTGACTGCAGTGGGCCGATCAGGTGCCACTCTATCTCTGGCAGATCCTGCAGACTGTTAATCTTTTCAACGCCTTCCTGCACATAGTTTTCACCAAACAAACGTTGTCCGGCTGTATACGCTTGCCTGATATCAGATACCGGTTTGGTTTTGCTTACGGCTAGCAATTTCACTGATTTTGGTGGACGATTAGCGTTGGCAGTGGCGCTGTCAATTCGCGAGAGCGCGGATGTCAGTCTTTCTGCTATTGTTTGCATAATACACCTAATGAGTGGGAGAAACGGTTGTGGATATTACCGAACTTTTGGCTTTCAGTGTCAAAAATAACGCCTCAGACCTGCACCTGACAGCAGGGCTGCCGCCGATCATCCGGGTTGATGGCGAAATGAGAAAGCTGAATGTGCCGGCACTGGATCACAAGCAGGTCCACTCGCTCGTCTACGAAATTATGAACGACAAGCAGCGTAAGGAATACGAGGAAAACCTGGAGGTGGATTTCTCCTTCGAAGTGAGAGACCTTTCCCGCTTCCGGGTGAATGCCTTTATCCAGAACCGCGGTGCCGCGGCCGTGCTGCGTACTATCCCCAGCCGGGTTCTGACCCTTGATGACCTGGGAGCGCCAGCGATTTTCAAGGACATCATTAATCAGCCTACCGGCATTGTGCTGGTAACCGGCGCCACTGGCTCCGGGAAAAGTACCACGCTGGCAGCCATGATTGATCACATTAACACGCACAAGCGGGAGCATATTCTTACCATTGAAGATCCCATTGAGTTTGTGCACGACAATAAACTGTGCGTCATCAATCAGCGGGAAGTACACCGGGACACGCACAGTTTTTCCAATGCGCTGCGCTCTGCATTGCGGGAAGATCCGGATGTGATTCTGGTGGGTGAATTGCGGGATCTGGAAACTATTCGGCTGGCCATTTCTGCGGCAGAAACGGGTCACCTGGTGTTTGCCACGCTGCACACCAACTCGGCCCCGAAGACCATTGACCGGATCATTGATGTGTTTCCGGCTGAAGAAAAAGCCATGGTGCGTTCCATGTTATCTGAGTCACTACGCGCGGTGATCTCCCAGACATTGTTGAAAAAGATCGGCGGCGGCCGGGTGGCGGCTCACGAGATCATGGTGGGGATCCCCGCCATACGTAACCTTATTCGCGAAGATAAAGTCCCGCAGATGTATTCTGTGATCCAAACCGGACAGTCCCATGGCATGCAAACCATGGATCAGTGTCTGCAGCGACTGGTGGCGACAGGGGTGATCACACAGCAGGACGCGGCCGCCAAGTCCACGACCAAACAGCCCAGCAACAGTTTCTAAGGAACCAAGATGCTAGATACTTTCCTGCAACAAATGGTGGCACAGTCAGCGTCAGATTTGTTTGTTACCACGGGCTTTCCGGTGAGCGCAAAAATTAACGGCAAGCTGACACCGTTAACTGATCTGCCGCTCAGTGATGACGAAGCTTTGGCGCTGGTGCAGGCCGCCATGACCGACAAGCAACAGACTGAGTTTCATGAATCCCGGGAGTGTAACTTTGCCATCGCACGGGAAGGGGTTGGACGCTTTCGTTGTTCCGCATTCTGGCAGCGGGACCAGGCCGGAATGGTTATCCGGCGTATCGTGACGCAAATTCCGCAGGTCGACGATCTCGGTCTGCCGTCAGTCCTGAAAGACATTATCATGTCCAAGCGGGGCCTGGTGCTGTTTGTGGGTGGCACGGGCACCGGTAAGTCAACCTCGCTGGCGGCCCTGATCGGCCACCGCAATCAGCATTCCCACGGGCACATCCTGACCATTGAAGATCCCATTGAATTTGTTCACGAGCATCATAACTGCGTGGTGACCCAACGGGAGGTCGGGCTGGACACCCACTCTTTTGATGACGCCCTGAAAAGCTCATTGCGGCAAGCACCGGATGTCATCCTGATTGGCGAAATCCGGTCTATGGAAACCATGGAGTACGCCATGTCGTTTGCCGATACCGGGCACTTGTGTGTGGCGACATTGCACGCGAATAATGCCAACCAGGCAATTGAGCGCATCATGCATCTGGCCCCGAAGGATCAGCACGATAAGCTGCGCTTTGACCTGAGCCTGAATATCCGTGCTATCGTGGCGCAGCAGCTCGTTCCTACCCAGGACGGCAAGGGACGGGTGGCAGCGATTGAAATACTGCTCAACTCGCCGCTGGTGTCTGATCTCATTCAACGTAATGAAATAGGCAGCCTTAAAGAAGCCATGAAAAAAGGCAAGGAGATGGGCATGCAAAGTTTTGATATGGCGCTGTACGACCTGTACAAGGCCGGCCAGATTGACCTGGATCAGGCCCTGCATCATGCCGACTCGCCCAACGATTTACGTTTGATGGTCAAGCTGGACTCCAGCGAAGGCTCGGGCCTCGGCACACTGTCAAATGTCTCCATCGACATGGATTAGCAAACTGTTATGCGCAAACTCTACAGCTCGGATGACCGGTTTTTACTGCAATCAGTACGTAGTGAGCTGGATGCGCGGGACATCCCGTATCTGGT
>JBPEWW010000445.1:0-5414 GCA_052032275.1 Alteromonas sp.
TCACCGCTGCCCATCAGCTGCTGCAGTTGCGAGGCCTGCCGAACCAGGTAGTCGCCCTGACGCCACATCAGCGGATGCAGCTTATCCAGGTAGGCCCACAGGGGCGCCGTTGCCGCCGCAAAACTGTCGGCGTTAACCGGTGCATACAGCGGTTGCGGATGGTCCGCATTCAGCGCCAGCAACACATACTTCAGAAAGCTGATCCCCAGGTAGTCGTTGGGCAGCGGATACGTAAAGCGGCCCGGGTGCGTTTGTGCAAAGGTCAGTAGCGCCTGCACATTCTGCGGTGGGGCACTGAGGTAACGCTGATTGTAATAAAATACCAGTGCTGCCTTGCCCCACGGCGCTTCCTGGCCCCGGGTTGGCAGCCCGAAGTCGGTGGTCATGGCGGGGTTTTGCGCGGGGTTGGTTAGCGCGAAATTGGGCAGCTCACTCACCCAGTTTTCCAGCAGCAGGTTATTACGCTGCATGGCGGCGAAGTTCTCGCCATTTATCCAGATAAGATCCACGGCGCCCTGCCGGTGATTCCCGGCCGCTTTCTCTGCCAGTACCCGGGCTACCGCATCACTGGTATCCGCCAGTTTGACGTGCTTAAGGGTAATACCGTGACGGGCTTCAACCTGGCTGGCCACCCATTGCAGGTAGTCATTCACCCGGGCACTGCCGCCCCAGGCATGAAACTGCAGCGTAGTGGCACTCGCCGGCAGCATGTGCAGCAGACTGCTGACAAGCAACAGCCAGCCTGCCACCCTACGGCGTATCATTAAGGGTCCAGTCATAATCCAGGTAGTCAACGGGCAACGTACCGTTTTTAAGCTGTTGGGTCTGGGCCGGTGTCAGGGATAAAGCGTCTGCATAGTTAGCGAGAAAGGCGCCTAATGAGTTCAGGCCTCGCCAGCCTGCGGCGAAGTCCTGCTTATACCATTTAAAGATTGACGAGACCTGCAGCGTGCCGTTGGCCACCCGGTTGCGACTGGGGTCGGCCAGAAACCGGCGGGTCTGATCCGCCAGCTGGCTTTCCAGCTTATCTGCCGTGTAGGCCTCCCGGCGTAACGCCGGGCACCCGATACTGGCACAGTTCACGGCAAAGTGAATGCGTGGCTCGCCGAACCCTTCTTCTCCCCGTATCATGTCATGCTCTATGTCATCCAGACTGCGGGTAGCGCCCAGTAGCGGGGCGATGTCTTTTGTCCAGGGAGAGGAAAACCAGCCCCCAATATCCCGTATTGAGTCAATATCCGGGTAGTGTTGCAACACCAGCGCCACCGTATGCGCGTTATAAGCGTTGATCAGGAACGCCAGCTGGCGGCCCTCATCCCATGTCTGATACTCACTGCGCGTCACTGCGGCGAGCTGATCCAAATAGGCGGCCAGACGCGCACGGTCAGCAGCCATGCCCGCGTAATCGACCTGGGTGCTGTGGCCGTCCGGGGTTGCCACAACGTGAGCCTGTAATAACCGGGTCCAGTCAGCATGCAGCACGCTGTTTGCATGCACGGCTGCGCTTAGCAGGCTGCCAGCCAGCAGCCAAAACCCCATCAGCAGCCTGACCAGCGCGGGCCGGACCAGCGTCCGGTGCCGCCGGTTAGCGACGCCAGGCATGGTATCGCTCCACCCAGCGCAACAGCTTCTCTGGTGCGTTGGCCCGCTTCCAGTTACCGGCAGTGTACTTCGCCCCCTCGGCCCAGGTGGGGTAAGCGTGGATGGTGCCAAGAATTTTACTCAGCCCCAGCCCGTGTTTCATCGCCAGCACAAATTCGGCCAGCAAATCACCGGCATGTTCTGCCACAATCGTCACCCCCAGAATGGTGTCTTTGCCGGGTGGAGTCAGCACTTTAATAAAGCCTTTGGCAGCACTTTCGGTGACCGCGCGATCCAGTTCAGCAAATTCATACCGGGTCACCTCTACTTCGATGTCCTGCTCCTGTGCCTGCGCCTCACTGAGTCCCACCCGGGCCACTTCGGGGTCGATAAAGGTGGTCCAGGGGATCACCCGGTAATCCACCTTAAACTTTTTAAAGGTACCAAATAAGCCGTTCACTGCCGCATACCAGGCCTGATGGGCCGCCACGTGAGTGAACTGGTAAGGCCCGGCGACGTCACCGGCGGCGAGGATATTCGGAAACCGGGTCTGCAGATAGCCATCGGTATCCAGGGTACGTTCATACTGGATCCCCAGCTCATCCAATCCGAACCCTTCCAGCCGCGCTTTGCGGCCAACGGCAACAATGACTTCATCGTAGGCCAGGGCTTTTTCGTTGCCGTTATGACTGACCACCAGCTGACGCTCACCGTCCTGCTGCTCGAAGCGCAGCGCATCGTGACCGGTCAGCACGGTGACGCCGCTCGCGGTCAGTACCTCGCGGGCAAAATTTGCCACGTCGGCGTCTTCGCGCCCCATAATCTGCTGTTCCCGTTCCACCTGGGTAACCTGGCTGCCAAGCCGGGCAAACGCCTGCGCCAGTTCACAGCCAATCGGGCCACCGCCCAGCACAATCAGCCGCGGCGGCACGCTGTCACGTTTGGCAAATTCTGTCCATAAGGTATCTGAGGTGACATAGCCGCTGTCGTCGATGCCCGGTAGCTCAGGAACAAAGGGGGCGGCACCGGTGGCAATCACAATACTGCGGGTAGTGAGTGTCTGCACCTCGCCGTCGTCACGGGTGATCTCCACTGTCCATGGGTCGCGCAGCCGGGCGTAGCCTTTCACCACATCGACCCCCAGCTCAGTATACCGTTTGACACTGTCGTTCGGCGCAATGGCGGCAATGATATTATGCACCCGCTGCATTACCTGACCAAACGGGATGGTGGGTGTCACGTCCTCGAGGCCGTAGTTGTGCGCCTGACGCATCTGTTCAGCCACTTTTGCGCTTTTGATAATTGCCTTGCTGGGTACACACCCGTAATTCAGACAGTCGCCGCCCATTTCACCCGCCTCGACAAGCGTCACTTTGGCTTTTACCGCGGCTGCAATGTAGCTGGTCACCAGGCCGCCGGCGCCGGCCCCGATTACGATGAGGTTACGATCAAACGACCTGGGCTTGGTGTAACCTTTGTACACTCTGCGCCGGTTAACCAGCGCCACAATGCCCTTGGCTATCCACGGGAAAATACCCAGCAGCACAAACGAAATAATCAGCTCAGCGGACAAAATGCCTGACACACTGTCAACTTGTGCCAGTTGGGTACCGGCATTCACATACACAATGGTGCCGGCCAGCATACCCACCTGACTAACCCAGTAAAAGGTCCAGGTTCGTATACTGGTAAGCCCCATGAGCAGGTTGATTAGAAAGAACGGAAAAACCGGCACCAGCCGCAGGGTAAACAGGTAAAACGCCCCTTGCTTTTCGACCCCGGCATCAATTTTCTTAAATTTCTCCTTAAACCTGCTGCGCACGGTGTCGCGCAGAATAAAGCGGGCGACCAAAAAGGCCAGCGTGGCACCAATTGAGGAGGCAAATGAGACAATCAGCAGGCCGGTCGCCAGTCCAAACAAGGCACCGGCGGCCAGCGTCAGGATGGCCGCACCTGGCAGCGACAGCGCGGTGGCCAGCACATACAGCGCAAAGAAAATGGCGCCGCTCAGCCACGGCTGTGCGTTAATGGTGGCCTTAAATGCATCCAGTTCTGCCTTTAGTCCCGACAATGTCAGGTAGGAGTTAAGATCAAAATAGAAAAAGCTGAATATGGCTGCGCCGATGAGTGCCAGTAGAACGATTTTCTTTACCATGCGAATAAGCTCCTTTTTACCTGCACCTAAAATGTATAACGCAGGCTCACCTGAGCATGCCGCGGGGTGTTTGGCATTGCCAGAGTGGCACCGAAGTAACCGCCTTCAAACACTGGCTGCCAGTTTTCTTCGTCGGTAGCGTTGATGATGTCTACCCGCGCAGACAAGTTGTCGCTCAGACGGTAATCCGCATTCACATCCACAGTAATCTGGTCGCGAATTTTGACGGTGGACAAAAAGTCCAGCGGGAAAGATTTGGTGTAGACCGCCGTGGCGCCCAAGCGCAGCGCATCCGTGATGTTCCAGCCACCATTAAGCGTCACGATTTGCGGCGGAATGCCCTGTACACGGGTATCCGATGGTGCAAATGCGGTAAAGGCAGGCGAGCCTGCCCCGGTCCCTTCAATGATATCCGGGCGGCTGGCGTCAAAGGCATCTGTGATCTTTGCCGTGTCCTGAAAGGCGGCCGAATTATCAAACCGGGCATCAAGGTAGCTGTAGCTGGCATTCAGCCAGTAACCGCTGCCTTCATAAAACACCTGCACCTCCGCTCCCTGGGTCGCCACCCCACTGTTGCTGCCATCCCGGTTACGCAGGCTGCGGGTCTGATCGAACACGGCGGCCTCGGCATACCAGTGATCGTCAGGGGCATATTTCAGTCCAATTTCGTACAGCCGGTTTTCAGTGGCAAAGTTTAGCGGGTTAATGGTGCCATTGGCACCGAGGGTGGTTCCGCCACCCATGCTGTTAGAAGTGGCGTCATTGTCAGCCACCACACCATACAGGTTAAGGGCATCGGTGAGTTTGTAGGTGGCACTGAGCTGGTAGCTGGCCAGCGTGTCTGAATGGCTGTCAGAGGCTGCCTGCTGGCCAGCTGGCGCCAGCGGGTCCCGGGCATCGACATGGTAATAATCCCAGCGCACGCCGGCAATGGTGGACAGACGTTCGCTCCATTGTGAGCGCTGCTGAACAATCACTCCGGTCTGCCAGCTGGTGGAGTCGGTGGTGTCGGACAAATTAAAGTCACCACTGCCATCGCCATCCAGGTCATACTGTGCCCCCGGCGATACAAACACGCCAGGGCGCAATTCAATCAACCGGGCGCGCTGGCTGCTGGTCAGCGGGATCTCCCGATTACGCAGGGGGCCGGTAAGATCCACCGGGTTATCGGCTTCGGTAGTAAACTGGCTGTACCCTAATACCGCATTGTAGCGCACAGCCACACCGACCGTGGTTAGCTGCTCATCACTGGTACGTATATCCAGTTCGGTGCGATTCTCCACGGTGTCTGCATCATCAATAATTTCCACGAAGCTATTGGCCGCGATTTCTTCCCGGGTGAGGTGCTGGTAGTAGGTGTGATTGCGCAGTACCAGACTGTCCGACAGACGCTGCTCGTAGCGGCTTCGCAGCACAGTGGTTTGTGCGCCGTTAATATCATCCGGGTGCGTAAACACCCGGTTGCGGGGAATGCGCACCTCACCGGTGGGTGAGATAACTGCACCGGCGCCGGGCACCAGGCTCCCGTTTGGCTGTACTCCCTGACCGGTAATGTACAGCCCGTTATCAATGAGGTTTTGGGTGGGACGGTTGATGCCGGCAATGTCGGGATAGTCGGCATTGTAGTACTCGCCGCTCACATCCCAGGTGATATGCTGGGAAGGGGTGGCCCGGTAGG
>JBPEWW010000446.1:0-1980 GCA_052032275.1 Alteromonas sp.
CAGGTTATCCAGCATGGCCGGGTGTGCGTGTTCAGTCAGGCCTGCTTCGGACAGGCCAGACAATCGAAAATCCGGGTTGAAAACAATGAGCAGCCGGATTTGGCGGTGCCCACCAAAGCAAACTTCATTCCTCAAATCCCGAAAGTTACGCCTCGTTTCCTGCGGCATTTCGAATTATCGGTGGATAAGGGCGGGTTGCCTTTCACCTGGAAGAAAAGCAGTGGGTATGAAGGTCACATGCGCTTTAAAGTAGCCCCGGCGGCGATTACTGATGCCCACGTCATCACGCTTATCGATGCGTGGCCACCAACCCTGTTACAGATGATGAAGCTACCGGCACCGGCCAGTACAGTAAGCTGGAATATTGAATTTATACACCCTCACCATGAGGTTAGCCCTGCGTCCTGGTTTACTTATAAGGCGCATACCCGGCAAGCGGCAGAGGGGTATGGACATACTGAGGCAACCATCTGGAACAGTCACGGTGATGTGATTGCGCTAAGCCGACAAACCGTCGCGGTGTTTGACTAACTGAAACCTGACCTAGTAGAGAATAAATGCGTTTGGATTGAACAGGGAAATCACACTGATACACTGTAAATTGGTGATATCCAGCGCATCTTCCAGATCTTCTTTGTCCAGCTTCAGGACCTCATACTGGTGCGCCGCCAGATTACTGTAACTGGGATAAATATCCGGGTTCACATTGTCCAGCGCCAGCACATAGGCCAGCTGCACAATCTGCACTTCTTTGTCGTAAGCCGGTTGGTCGGTGTTATGGATCTCGCCTACCGGTTTGTAGATTGTTTCCGGGATCCCCCACTCACGAATTACTGCAGCGGATAGCTCGGCATAAGAAAAGCCCAGAATGGCTTCCTGCAGCTCCCGGGGGGTTACCCTGGCATTAAATGCCATACACCGCCGGGCGTCGTCAGGCCTGGTGGCAACCATGACCAGCTCACCGACGTTGTGCAGCAAGCCGGCCACAAACAGGCGTTCCGACTCGCGAATACGTTCCCGCTCAGCAAAATATTTAGCCAGCAGACCACAGGACACGCTCTGCTCCCAGAATTTATCCAGATCGATGACCTTGCTGTCCACATCACTGAATGCCTGGGTGACGCCGTACGCCAATGCCAGATCATAGGCAGAACGGGTGCCAATGACCTGCAGGGCTTTGCTAATGGTGTCAATTTTATTTGGAAAACGATACAGCGCACTGTTGGCCACGCGCAGTAATTGTGCGGTGAGTGAGGGATCAAAGGCAATAACATCAGCGACATCATCAATACTGGCAGCGTCGTCGTCCATGCACTCTTTGAGTCTTGTCACGGAGTCGGGCAAGACAAAAAGCTCACCGGCTTGCTTGGCTAATTCGTGCGCATTCATTATAAGGCTGCTCCTTGGCGGTCCTTTATCCAAAAATACTTACGCAAGTCCCTGGACGATTCAATATGTCCTTAAGCATATGGTATAGAACATTATACTTAGCTGCGCCATTTATTTTGAAATTTACCGTGGCAAATGGCTGTCAAACAGGCTTTACCCCTTGAAAAGTCGTAACAAAATGTATCATTCTGAGTGAAAGATCGCCGCCTCCATGGCCGCTGGTGACAGCCGGGGCATCCGCTTCCCTTCCCTCCGCGTCTGTTCGGCGCGCTGCAGCAGCCTGTCAATGGCCCGGTTTGCCTCACAGCGAATGCCATACTGATTGCCCGCTTCGATCACCGCGCCATACAGAAAGCCACGCTCAGTGGGTTTGCCACTGTGCAGATCCCACCACATTGAGGTTTTAACCTGATCATCAATGGCCAGCATCTGCCTGGCTACGCGCCTGAAAGCCCAGTCAGGGAGGCGCAACACTGTTGGCAGCGCCCATCCCGGCAGGCGGGCCACGCGGGGTAACCGAAGTTGCCTGGCGCGGCAGACTGCGAGATGTTCGTCCATCAATCGGGCAATCACCCGCCGGTAACCACGCTG
>JBPEWW010000447.1:0-2164 GCA_052032275.1 Alteromonas sp.
ATCTGCTACCTGCTGACCTGACCGGCACCGACATTTACCGCCCGGAAACGGGCGAGTTTGTTTTTCAGCAAGGGCCGCTGTTTCATAATCTGATGCTGGCCGATGAAATTAACCGGGCGCCTGCGAAAGTGCAGTCTGCATTACTGGAAGCCATGGCCGAACGGCAGATTACTGTGGGCAACAAGACCTACCCGCTCCCAGACCTGTTTCTGGTTATGGCAACGCAGAATCCGCTTGAGCAGGAGGGCACCTACCCGCTGCCCGAAGCGCAGCTGGACCGCTTTCTGATGCATGTGGAAATAGATTATCCGGCCGCTGCCACTGAGCTGGAAATTCTCCGGCTGACCCGCCGGGAAGATTTGCAGAGCAATACCGTGGTGCCATCCGCGTTGTCCCAGGCAGATATTTTCGCTGCCCGCAAAGCCTCACTGGCACTGCATATGGCACCGGAACTTGAGGAGTACCTGGTACAGCTTGTGGTGGCAACCCGCACACCCGGGCGCTTCGATGCCGATATGGCGAACTGGATAGAGTTTGGGGCAAGTCCGCGGGCTACTATCTCGCTGGATCGCTGTGCACGTGCGCACGCCTGGCTGGCTGGACGTGACTTTGTGGGCCCTGACGATATTCAGGCCGTCGCGCACAACGTGTTACGCCACCGAATCATTCTGTCGTACCAGGCTGAAGCTGACGGGGTGACCGCCAATCACGTGTTAGACAAGATCATAGCCACAGTCCCTGTTCCCTGATGCGATCCACTCCCACCGAACAGACACTGACCTCACTGGGTTCAGATGGCGTCCACCTGGGTGTCACTGAGCTGGTGCGGTATCAGCAATTTACCCGGCTGCTGGATTTAACACCCCGCCGGATGCCTCAGGCGCGGTTATCAGGTAATTACCTGACTCGTCATAAAGGCCGCGGCATGGAGTTTGACGAAGCGCGTCATTACCAGCCTGGTGACGATATTCGTGCCATCGACTGGCGCGTGACCGCACGGACCGGAAAGACGCACACCAAGATCTACCGGGAAGAGCGGGAACGGCCCGTCTTTATACTGTGCGATTTATCTGCCTCCATGCAGTTCGGCACCCAACTGCTGACCAAGGCGGTGCAGGCCGCACATGTGACTGCCCTGGTGAGCTGGGCAGCCGCCAACCGGGGTGACAAGGTGGGTGCCCTGCTCGTTGCCGGCCAACAACACCGGGAATGCAAGCCATTAGCCCGCAGACGGGCGGTCCTGGCCATCTGCCATGAGCTAATCTCGCTGCACCAGGTTAGCCTTGGTCATCAGCAAGACGAACAATCCCAGGCAGACGGATTTACTGATGTCTGTGCACGGGCTCGCCGCCTGGCCAGGCCCGGCAGCCTGGTTTACCTGATTTCCGACTTTCATCACCTTACCGCTAACGCGCAGCAACATATCAGTCAGCTGGCCCGCCATTGCGAGGTCAACGCGGTAACGGTGACCGATCCCATGGAACATGCCCTGCCAGAAACCGCCACCGCCCAGTCAGTCAATGTCACTGACGGCCATCACCGCCAAACCTGGTTACTGGGCGACAAACAGGAACAGCAGCAATACCGGCAATGGCGCACCACACACAACCAGCGGCTCACCGATTTCTTCGCCAGCGCCAAAGTAAGTCAGAACCATGTCAGCGCCGGGGCCAGCCTCGAAGAGCAACTGGCGGAACTGCGCAGGAGGCCGCAATGATGCAGGGCATGCCCACTCAGGATCCGCTGGCGCAGCTGCGGGATATTCATACGCCTGAGCCGGTAGGCGCGTGGCCGCTGGCGTGGGGGTGGTGGTGTGTCATTGCCCTGCTGCTTGTCGTGGCAGGGTATGGCATTTATCGCTACATCAGGTATCGCCGGCGACAACGTCCCCGGCGTGAGGCCCTGCGGCAGTTGGCCGCCATTTCTGTTGGCGATGACGATTGGCCCAGGCAGCTGAATAATCTGCTCAAGCGGGTGGCACTGGTCTATTACCCGCCCTCGCACGTGGCTGCCCTGTACGGTGACCAATGGCAGCAGTTTTTAATCAATGCATTGCCAGCGCGCAAGGCATCCCGGGCACAGCCGGGGTTGCAACAACTGAATGCACAGCGCTATCAGCCCACTGCGGCTGACGCTTCCGCATTCGATGCGGCGATTGGGGGTG